>CAYYYU010000059.1:0-67897 GCA_964476175.1 uncultured Nitrosopumilales archaeon | reverse complement strand
GTGCTACCGTCGTCGATTACCATGATGGTCTGACCAACCTTCGCGACGTCTCCTTCTTTGACTAGAATCTTCGAGACCTTCCCGGTCCGCGGTGCCGGTATCTGGACGTTCACCTTGTCCGTCATGACTTCGACTATGGGCTGGTCCTCCTGGACGCTCTCCCCCTCCTTTACCATCCACTTCAGGACCTCCCCGTCGGTTATACCTTCTCCAAGGTCCGGCAGCTTGAACTCGTACACCAAGGGAACGAACCTACGCGACCATCAGTCTGTATTAGTATTTTTCGAACGGGTCAATAGTCGAGAATCTGGGCTGCAGCACTGACTATCCTCTCAGGGCTCGGGATGTACTCGTCCTCAAGCTTGGCAAGGGGGACGGTCGTGTCGTAGCCCGTCACCCTCTTGACCGGGGCCCTCAAGTAGTCGAGTCCCTTGTCGGCGAGAGTCGCTGCTATCTCTGCCCCGATGCCAAGAGACTTCGGCGCTTCGTGCACGACCACCACCCTCCCGGTCTTCTGAACTGATGCCAGGATGGTGTCGAAGTCAAGGGGGGAGACGGTCCGCAGGTCGAGGACTTCAACGGACGTGGAACGCTCCGCCTGCAACCGGTCAGCCGCCGCTAGCGTCGGGACCATCATGGCGCCGTAGGATATCAGAGATATGTCATTCCCTTCACGGACTACCTTCGCCCTCCCGATTGGTACGGAGTACTCGTCTTCGGGGACGTCCATCTTCGGAGCGTCGTAGAGGCGCTTTGGCTCCATGAAGATTATCGGGTCCGGCTCCCTCAAAGCCGACGTGAGGAGCCCCTTTGCGTCGAATGGGTTCGACGGGATCACCACCTTCAGCCCCGGAGTGTGAGCGTAGTAGGTCTCGGGGGACTCTGAGTGATGTTCCGGCGCCCTGATCCCCGCACCGTATGGGAAGCGCAGGACCCCCCTGGGGGCGTACCTGCCCCGGGTTCTGTTTCTCATCCTAGCAACGTGACCGATGATCTGATCGAGCGCCGGAATGCTGAATCCGTCGAACTGGAACTCTGCCACCGGGACCATCCCACCCAACGAAAGGCCGACGAAGAGCCCGGCGATCCCCAGTTCCGCCAGCGGCGTGTCGAAGACCTTGTCGGGGCCGAACTCCTCCTGCAGTCCTCGTGTCACCTGGAAGACTCCCCCGTTCTTTCCTACGTCCTCTCCGAAGACGACGACCCTGTCGTTCCGAAGCATTTCCTGCCTCAAGGCCAAGTTGACTGCGTGACGGATGTTCACCCCGGGCTTGCCGCCGCTGATGGTCGGTTCCGGTGGAACCGGAGAAGGAGGGACAGGGCCGGTGCCTAGCGCCTCTGCCTTCTCCTCGAGCAGCCTCCTCGTGGGCGTCGAATACATGTAGTCGAAGATGACCCCGGGGCCGGCTGGCGGAATGGACCTGAACGCTTGCACGGCTGAGTCCATCAGCTTCTTCGCCGCCTCGGCGACAGACTCTTTGTACTGGTCGTCAAGGAGCCCCCTTGAGCGCAGGTACTTCTCCATCCGGAGGATCGGGCTCCTCCTCTCCCATTCTACAATCTCCTCCGGTGCCTTCATCTTGTTGGAGACGAGCTCGGCTGTGGTGTGCGGCCCGAGTCGGTAAGTTGAGTACTCTATGAGGGTCGGTCCTCCCCCTCTCCTCGCCTTTTCCACTGCGTACGTGGTTGCCTCGTAGGAGGCGATGACGTCGTTCCCGTCGACCAGGATTCCCTCCAAGCCATAGGCAACCGCCTTCTGGGCAATCGTTTTGGAGGCGGTCTGCCTGTTCCGCTTCAGGGAGATGGCCCACTGATTGTTCTCTATGCCGAAGACTACTGGGAGTTCGTAGACCCCGGCGAAGTTCAAGGCCTCGTGGAAGTCCCCCTTCGAAGTCCCCCCGTCTCCGGTGCAGACGAAGGTGACAGCCTTCTCGTCCCGCATCCTCATGGCCATCGCTATGCCGACTGCGTGGAGGAGCTGGGAAGCCACAGGGACTGCCAGCGGGAGCATGTTCAGGCCTTCAGGTATCTGCATGCCTCGTTCGTCTCCCCCCCAGTACTGAAGGAGCTTCTCCGGCGGGAGACCGAAGGCAATCATCCCGGCGTTGTCCCTGTACATCGGGACGTACCAGTCCCCCTTCTCGAGGGTCGAGGTGAAGCCCACCTGGGTGCCCTCCTGCCCCTTCGAGGGTGCGTACGTGCCTATCTCCCTGAGTGTCGACAGGTTGGTTGCTTTCTCGTCGAAGACCCTTCCAAAGACCATCCTCTCATAGAGCTTCCTGAGAAGCTGCGGGGGGATGCTCGGCTCGCTGCCCCTGAGCTCGCCGTCGGGGGTGAGTCGCTGGTACGTCACGTCTTCCGGTCTTGAAATGTTGAAGTCGGATTCGCTGAAGAACTTCGGTTTGACCCCCGAGCCCTTCAGGAGCTCAGATTCGGTCACTTCGCCGCCTCGACCCCGCCTGTGACATGAGCGCGCCGCTGAGTGGCGTCCTTCTCGATGGTCGCCCGGATGAAGAATTCTCCAGCCCGGTAGCTGCTCCTCACGAGAGGGCCTGAAGCCACGTACCTGAAACCCAGTTCCTCGCCGATTGCCTTGTATCGAGCGAACTGGCCTGGGGTAACGTACTCCCTGACTGCGAGGTGCCTGGCCGAGGGACGCAGGTACTGCCCGATGGTCAGGAAGTCGACTCCGACGTTCCTCAGGTGGGCCATCGCCTGGCACATCTCCTCCTCTGTCTCGCCGAGGCCGACCATTATGGATGATTTCGTGTAGAGACCGCCATCGAGCTTCTTCAGGTTCCTGAGGACTGAAAGTGACTGCCAGTAGCCCGCCCTGGGGTCCCTGACTGTGGGGGTGAGCCGGAGGGTGGTCTCCAGATTGTGAGCAACAACGTCGGGCCTGGACCTTACGATCGCTTCCAAGGCGTCCAGGTCGTTCTGGAAGTCTGGGATCAGGACCTCGACCAACATCGCTGGGAGCCGTTCCTTGACGAGGCTGATTGTCCTGGCGAAGTGGCTGGCTCCTCCGTCAGGCAGGTCGTCCCTGTCCACAGAGGTCAGGACCACGTAGGTCAACCCCATCTGGGAGAGCGCGAAGGCGACGTTCTCGGGTTCGAGGGGGTCAAGGACCCCGTTCGGCTTCCCAGGGGTGACCATGCAGAAACGGCAAGCCCTTGAGCACGTGTCCCCCATCAGCATGAGCGTCGCAGTCCCTCCGCCCCAGCACTCGTGCACGTTCGGGCAGTGAGCTTCCTCGCACACGGTGTGGAGGTTGAGTGTCGAGAAGATTCCCTTGAGGTTCCGGTAGTCGCCCCCATGCGGAGGCTGTACGGTGAGCCACTCGGGCTTCGCTTCGGTCTGCAAAGCTACTGACCGACTGCCATCTTCAGCCTTTGAAATTCCTTTCCGGTCAGGACCCCTTCGCAGGCGGCACAGCTGTTGATGTCGTAGGTCGGCTCGAGGTCTTGGTGGAACGAACACATCAGGCGGTTGAACCGGATGTAGTCGCACACTTCAGTCATCGTCTGGAGTGCTTCGCGTTCGTTTGGGTTCTCTCCGGAGAGTATTTCGGCGATTCTGTCGGCAGCCTTGGAGACAGTGGGGTCAGTCTCGAAGTTGAACATCGAGCCTCTCGCCCTGCGGGCGTAGTTGCTGATCGAGGCCTGCGTGACACCGAGGCGCTTTGCAACCTGCTGCTGGGTCATGTGGTACTCTCCCTGCATCCGTTTGGCCACCATGGCCCTCAGCGCAGGCAGGGCTGAACGCGAAACCATCTCGTAGGGGTTGATCATGAATTTATCACCTATGTTATATCGTTCTATTTAAGGCTAGCCGGCGGAATGCCCACGGCCTATCTCCCCGACCGCAAACTTATTGGAGTGGGTCAGGGGGCGAGAGTTTCTCCGCGTTCTACAAAAGGTGAATGTCACGCCCGACCCTGTTGGCACATCGAGAGGACTGCAGCTTGGCTGAGCAAAACGTCTTCGAGCTGTTCTCTCCTCCCCTGCTCGAGGCCCTGAAGGAGAAGGGGTTCGGGTCCCCGACAGACCCGCAGATGAAACTGGTCCCCCTTGTGATCGAGGGGCGGAACGCCCTGCTGATGGCTCCCACCGGGACCGGGAAGACTGAGGCGGCGCTCCTCCCCATTCTCGACGCCATGGTCAGAGAAGGCCCGGCGAGGGTGAAGGGGACCAAGCTGCTGTACATCACCCCGCTCAGGGCGCTCAACAGGGACATGCTGGAGAGGATGCAGTGGTGGTGCAAGAGGTTCGACATCAGACTCGGAGTCAGACACGGGGACAGCACCCAAGCGGAGCGGACAAACATGAGCTTCGCGCCCCCGGACATCCTGATCACGACCCCCGAGACCCTCCAGATACTGCTCGTCGGCAGGAGGATTAGGCAGAACCTTTCCAAGCTCAGGTGGGTGGTGGTCGACGAGGTCCACGAACTGGCTGAGGACAAGAGGGGGAGCCAGCTTAGCGTGGGGCTCGAGCGGCTAAGGGATGCTGTGGATAACGAATTCCAGACTGTGGGCCTGTCTGCCACAGTCGGCTCACCGGAAAGGATAGCCCAGTTCCTCGTCGGAAGCGGAAGGCCGTGCGAGGTGGTCAGGGTTCCTGTCGAGAAGAGCCTGTCACTCCACGTGGTGGCCCCGAGAGCGACACCCCGCGACAAGGAATTCGCGGAAGCGATCTACTCTTTCCCGGAGGTGGCGGCTAGGCTCAGGGTGATACGGGAGTCGATCGAGAAGTACAAGTCGGTCCTCGTGTTCACCAACACGCGCAGCGAGGCCGAGGCCCTTGCGAACAGGTTCAGAGTCTGGGACCCCGATTTCCCGGTGGGAATCCATCACAGCTCGCTTTCGAAGGCGACCAGGGAGGCTGTTGAAAGGAATCTGAAAGACGGGAAGCTCTTGGGGGTGATCTGTACGAGCAGCCTGGAGCTCGGCATCGACATCGGATTCCTGGACTTCGTGGTCCAGTACAACTCCCCAAGGCAGGTGACCAGGCTCATCCAGAGGGTGGGGAGAAGCGGACACAGAATCGGCCAGGTGTCCAACGGGTTGGTCGTCACGCAGGACTCCGACGACACCCTCGAGGCGGCGGTCCTCTGCAGGAAATCGATCAACGGAGAGCTGGAGCCTCTCGTCCCACTGGAAGCGCCATACGACGTGGCGGTGCACCAAGTCGCTGGGCTGCTAATCGAGCAGAGCAACTGGAACTTCAGCGACATAGCCGCGCTCCTCAGGCGGAGCTACGCCTACTCGGGGATGGACGACCTGAAGCTGAAGCGCGTGTTGACATACATGCGCGAGCGGTACCCGAGGCTTGCTTACTACAGCGAATCTGACGGAAGAGTCTCCAGGGCAAGGGACGTCAAGCCGTTGTTCCAGTACTACTTCGACAACCTGTCGATGATTCCTGACGAGCGGCAGTACCTCGTGATCGAAGGGGAGAACTTCGTCGGGGCGCTAGACGAGGCCTTCGTTTCTGAATACGGGGAGGTCGGGGTCAAGTTCGTGGAGGCCGGGCGGTGTTGGAAGATAGAGCAGATCTATGGGAACAAGGTCTACGTCAAAGCCGAGGAGGATCCGACCGGAGCCGTCCCGAACTGGGTGGGGGACGAGATTCCAGTTCCTTTCGAGGTAGCTCAGGAAGTCGGGACAATCAGGAGGAGATATGCCGAGGCGATTGAGAAGGGAGTAGCGGAGTCCTTCGTAGAAGAACTGAGCGGAAAGTATCCGGTCTCGAAGGATGCACTCCTGGAGGCGCTGAAGGAGGTCGAAGAACAGCTCGCGGCGAAGCTCCCGATCCCGTCTGAGAAGGTCGTCACGATCGAAAGGTGGGACAGGTACCTCATAATCCAGGCAGCCTTCGGCCACAAGGTCAACCGGTTGCTCGCGAGGTTGCTCGGCCACAAGATCTCCGAGAAGATTGGGCAGTCCGTGGCTGTCCACCAAGACCCCTACCGCCTGGTCATCGAGGCAGACGTCGCGCCGTCGACCGTTCTGACGCTACTGAGAGAGCTGAAGGACGCGGACCTCAGGGCGGCCACGGGGGAGGCTGTAGAAAGGTCCGGGATCTTCAAACGGAGACTTATCCATGCGGGGAAGAAGTGCGGGGCGATTGCGAAGGACGCAGACTACGCGAGCGTCTCGATATCCGGCCTGATAGAGGCGCTTCGGGACACACCGGTGTACGATGAAGCGATGAACATGATCTTCCACGACGACCTGGACGTTGACGGAGCGGCCAAGGTGATTGACGGGATGAGCAGGGGGGAGATCGAGGTCAAAGAGATAGCGTACGAGGGGCTTTCGCCGATAGCGAGGATAGGCGTGGAGGAGATCAGCCGGAGGGGGGAGATCGTGTCCCCGGAGCGGCTCAGGGCCCTACTCAGACAATCAACGGGGGCAAGGATATCCGACACCTTCCTGGTGGCAGTCTGCACGAACTGCTGGAACTATCTTGAGCTGAAGAGGGTGCGGGACATGGAGGGACTGGAGAAGTGCGCGTATTGCGGGAAGGACGCGATCGGACTCTCGACGGACTCGTACGAAAACGTCTTCTCGCTCGCGATGAAGGCCAGGAGCAGGTCTGACCTCCGGGGGAGGAATCTGAAGCTGGTCGAGTCGGTAAGGAAGTCGGCCGAGCTCAGGAAGAAGTACGGGCATGCGGCCGAGATGCTGATGGCGGGGAGGGGGATAACCCTCTCTGAAGCGGCAAACCTGGCTGCGAAGATGCAGAAGGAAGGCAGGGACATCGTCGAGACGATCATAGAAGGGGAACGAGAGGCGCTACGACGGCGCTACTTCCTTGGATCCTCTTGAGAGGATCATAGTCATCAGGGTCTTCTCGTCCACCTCCGCGCGTGTCCTCCAGCCTATGTGCAGAAGCGACCTGTCATCCTGCTCCAGGTAGCCCCTCTTGACGTACCGGTCCAGGGAATACTCGACCCTCCACTTCGGGAACTTTTCGCGCAGGAAGTGCTCCGCTTCCCGGCGGGATGCTCGCCCCTGCTTCGAATTGACGAAGGCGATGGTGGCGGCCAGCACCGCCAGGTCGTCGATCCTGATCCCGGACGTCTCGGCCTCGCTGACGGTCGGTGGCTCCTTGAACCTCAGGAGGAAGCGAGAGGTGTCGTCCGTCCCGTCCGGCCCCTTCACTTCGAAGACCTCCATCCCCATCGACGACACGTCCTCCGAAAGAACCTCTATGATCTTCTTGTATTCCCGGCCGAGGTGCCTCTTCATCTCCCACCCTTTTACCCCCGGATTCCTGCTCCGCTGGAGTACGAGAATCTGGAAGGCCTTCCTGACCTTTCTCTCAAGCAGGGCTTTGTCTGTGGCTTCCATCATGTATCACTGGTTACGGATATAGCGACCGACTTCGGGACCCCCACCGCCTTCTCGCTCAGGCCCATCGTCCAGACCTTGCCTGTGAGGGGGTCCGTGCGGAGGGACGCCCTGCCTTCGCTGATGAGGAATGCGAGGAGGTATGCCTTGAGGACCTTCTTCTCGAAGGCCTCTGCGCCGATGAACTCCCTGTAGTCGATCCAGTTGCCGTCGGACTTCTGGAGCAGGGTCTGGTGCAGGTCGTTCAGGTCCTTCTCGAATTGCTGCTGGGTGAAGACTCCCAGCTTGATGAGTTCCGGGTAGTCTACGATCCCGGGCCTGACCCCGTAGTTGCCGAACTCCTCCTTGAACCTCTCGGCCATTGGTGCGAGGTCCCTCCAGTACACGAAGGCCTTCTCAAGCCCCCTCGGGGAGATCTGGTCGAGCTGGACTATCGGATGCCAGCTCTTGACAAAAGCCTCACTCAGTTCGTTCTTCGTCAGGAGCTTTACCTTGAGCTGAATCAGCAAGGGGTCGATGTAGAGAGAGGATGCTCGAGATTTGAGATATTGGTCTTGGAGACGAATTATCCGAGACAGTTCCAGCATAGCCTCTGAGTCGACAAGGAGTTCGTCTAGAAACTTTAGCTCGGGGAGCCGTTGCTTCAAGATAAGCAATTTCTCTATGATATCCACATCAAAGGGGTTCGCACTACTCGATTCGACAGACTGGCACAGTGCAATCACCCGCAATAGGTCTTCCAGTTTCTCTTTGTCCAAGCCTACTTCAGCTCCCTGACCTCTGACGGACCGTGCACCGCCTGCACTGTGATGACGTGCGCGCTCTTGTCGAAGACAGTGAGGATTGAGGGGGTGATGACGATGTATTGGGAAGCCTCGTGCTGTCTCATCTGAGAGAGAATCATCTTGAACATCGCCTCCCGGTTCTTCGGGTCCATGTGGATGTCGAACTCGTCCATAGCTCGCAGCGGGGAGACTATTCTCGCCTGAAGAGAAAGGATGAACGCCACTAGGGCCACCGAGCGCTCCCCACCGCTCTGGGTGAATGGGTCGAGAGTGGTCGGCGCTCCTCCCCTGAAGCCCACGTACAGGTCTATCCCCGCTTCTTCTATCTCGGCCCCCTCTTCGAACTTTATGAAACCTGAGGCGTCTGAGGCCGCAAGCACGGACTGGTAGACGGGGTCGGTAGACATGACCAGGCTCTCCATGGCCTCCCTCCAGACCTTCTTCCTTGACTGGAGCTCTGCCAGAAGCGCCTTCTTGTTTTCCTGCAGCTTTGCCAGCTTCAGCTTGAGCTCTTCTATGCTGCCAGAGTAATCGTTGTATATCTTCTCCGCCTCGTCCGGTACGTCCTGCATCTTCTGAAGATGCGCAGAGACCAACTTCAGCTCCTCGGATACTTCGTAGGGCTGCCTCAAGGTCTCCATGCGAGCCCCTGCCTTTTCCAGGTCAGGCCTCAACTTCTCCAGCTCGCCCGCGTATTCGCGCGCGCTCCTTTCGAGCTCCCTGAGGTCGGACTCGGTCACCCTGGCCTTGTAGGAGAGGACTTCGGACTTCACCCTGAGCGAGATGCAGGACTCCATCGTCTTCCTGATCAGCTCCTCGGTCCTGCCAATCTCAGGCTGGAGGGAGGAGACCTCCCTCTCCAGCTCCGTTCTGCGCCTCCCCGCGTCCTCCTCCGCCGCAGAGGCCTTTCCTGCCACATATTCGACGAGCTCTTTCACCCTCTTCGCGCTTCTCTGCGTACCTTGGGCGAGAATCTCGTCGGCAGCGGCCGTCAGGCTATCCATTTCCTGCTTCAATGAGGCGAAGGCGCCCCGGGAGGCCTCGTCCTTCGCCTTCTCGCTTTCAGCCCTTACAAGCGCGTAGTACAGCTTCCTGAGTTCCACCTGCCTGTCCAGGAGGGTCTTGTACGCCTCCTCTGCGTCCTTTGCCGCTTCCTGTTGCTGCGACCTTAGGTCCTCGAGCGCCCTTGTCTTGGCGCCTATCTTCTCCTGGACGGACGCGAGGGACTTCGCCAGCTTGGATTCTGTGCTCCAGAGCAGCTCCTTCGCGAGGAGCTCCCTGTGCTCCTGCAGTCTTTTCTTTTCTTGGAACCTGTCGTAGACCTGCTTCCAGTATTCCAGGGCCTGGTTGGCGTTGTCGATAAGCTGAAGGAGCGAGCTCTCTTCGCCGATAAGGCCCCCCAGCTCCTGCTCTGCAAGCAGGATTCGCTGCCTGTACTCGGAGAATCCGACGGCCTCCTCCACCATTCTGAGCCTCTCCTGCGGAGTGACTGCTCCAAGCTCTTCGATCATCCCCTGATGCATGATGATCAGCAGGTTGTCAGGGTTGATTCCGAACTCCCCGAGAAGTCTCACGACTTCGCTCTTGTCAATCTCCTTGTAGTCCGCCTCGAACCAGTAGGAGCCGTCCCGCCTGAGATAGCGGCTGAGCATGAAGGTATCCGATTTCGAGTAGGGGATCGGCCGACGGCCGTTCTGCTGCGAATTGTCGAAGACCAGTGAGACCCTGGCTATGTCCTTCCCACGCCGTATCAGGTCGGAGAGCTTCCGGGAGCGCTCGGTGTAGGCCTGACCGAAGGCCACGGATATGGCCAGGAGGACCGAGGACTTGCCGGCGCCGTTGGGTCCTACTATCAGGTTGAGGCCGTCCCTTAGGGGTATCCGGGCGTATTCATAACTCATGAAGTTCTCGAGGATTATCTCCTTTATGCTTGTGCGGGGGAGCCCCCTCTCCTGCGAGACCTCTTCTGCTCTTCTTGACAAATTTCGTAGCTGCGCAATCCCGGGACGGATTTAGACATTGCGCATGTTTGTGGATTCTGAGTTCGCGAAAGGGCTTAAATCGACAGTCGCTCTCTCGACTGTGAAAGTGACCCCCCAGAACCCGTTCGAGCACCTCGAACCACCGGTGAGGGATTTCCTCGCAGCCGCGGGGATAACGGAACCGACCCCACCCCAGGTACAGGCCTGGCCCATTGTCGCCGCCAGGGAGAACGTCCTCATTGTGGCACCGACTGGCTCGGGGAAGACAGAGGCGGCCCTCCTCCCCCTGTTGGGTAGGATCGTCGCCGAAGGGCACGGGGAAGGGATCTCGTTGCTCTACATCACTCCGATGAGAGCCTTGAACCGGGACATGCTGAAACGGCTCGAAGTCTGGTGCTCCAGGCTCGGTCTCACAGTGGATGTCAGACACGGGGACACCCCGCAGAAACAGCGCACGAGACAGTCCTCACACCCTCCGGACGTCCTCGTCACGACCCCTGAGACTCTGCAAGCAGTGCTCCCTGGGAGCAGGATGAGGCAGAACTTGGGGCACCTGAAGGCCGTGGTAGTGGATGAGCTGCACAACCTGGTCGAGAGCAAGCGAGGGGTGCAGCTCTGCGTGGGCCTGCAGAGATTGAGGAAGGTCGCCGGGGAGTACCAGCTCGTGGCACTCTCGGCCACGGTCGGAACGCCTGAAGTCGCCGCCAGGTTCCTATTCGGGGAGAGGGAACACAAGGTGGTGATGGCGGACGCCCCCAAGGAGTTCACGTACAGGATAGAGTATCCTGTGCCCGACCCGGGGGACCAGACAGCTGCGAGGGAGACCTATTCAGCCCCTGACCTGGCAGCGAGGCTCACGAGGATTGACAGGCTCGTCGAAGACCATACGTCTATTCTGATCTTCGTCAACAGCAGGACCGTTGGCGAGATGCTGGGGGAGAAGCTGTCGCGGCTGCGGAAGGATGTCGGAGTCCACCACGGGTCTCTCCCAAGGGAGGAGAGGGAAAGGGTCGAGCAGGCGTTCAAGTTAGGACAGCTGAAGGCCCTGGTCTGCACCTCGACCCTCGAGCTTGGCATTGACATCGGCTCGGTCGACCTTGTGGTGCAGTACATGTCTCCGAGGCAGGTCACCTCCCTGGTGCAGAGGGTGGGGAGAAGCGGGCACAGGCTCGGGAGGGTCTCGGAGGGAGTTCTCGTCACAGTGTCTGCGGACGACATACTGGAATCGTCGTCGAGCATTCTGGGCGCGTCGGAGGGGAGGATCGAGCCGACTCGGCCCTACTCCAACTGCCTCGATGTGCTGTCCCATCAGGTGGCAGGCTACCTGATGGACGTGGAGACGGTGGACGGGAACGAACTGCTGAGCGAGATTAGGAAGGCGGCCCCGTTCAGCGGGCTGCCGGAGGACGCGTTCTGGAGAACGGTCGGGTACCTGGGGGAGTTGAGGAAGATACGGCTCGACGGACGACGACTGTCGAGGACCCGGCTGACACGGGATTACTACTTCGAGAACCTCTCCATGATACCGGACGAGACGAGGTATCTGGTCATCGACGTGACGACCAACCAGTCCGTCGGGATACTCGGGGAGGAGTTCGTGCTCCTGAAGGCGAAGGTCGGGGTCCACTTCATCTGCAAGGGCAAGGTCTGGCAGGTGGAGCAGATAGCAGACGACAGGAAGATCTACGTCACTCCGGTCGAGGACCCCATGGCCGCGCTGGCTACGTGGGACGGCGAGATGCTCCCGATCCCCTTCGACCTTGCCCAGAGGACCGGGAAGCTGAGGAGGGAGATCTCCGAAGCACTCGGGGACGAGACAGCACTGGAGAGGGTCCTCGAGCAGATACGCGGGGACGCAGCGGCAAGGGCGCTCGTAGTCGACGAGATCGCTGAGCACAAGAAGATGGGGGCGCCAGTGCCGTCAGACAACCTGGTTCTCTTCGAGGGGTTCGGGAAGTACCTGATCGTGCACATGTGCTTCGGGGAATCGGTCAACAGGACGTTTGCCTACGTCTTTGAGGAGATACTTTCGAGGAGGGGGCTTGTAAGGCTCTGGTGGCTCGACGGGTACAGGCTCCTGATGGAGCTTACTGCTGACACGGAGGACCTTGACCTCGACTCCATGGCCAAGGAGCTCATGGGGCTCTCCCCCGACGAGCTTGAGAGGACGTACGCTGTGGCTGCGCAGAGGAACTTCCCATTCCCGGCAAGGGTCAAGCAGGTCGCGGAGCGGTTCGGGGCTCTGAAGCGGGGGAAGCTGATGGCCCACCCGAATCTCTGCTCCCTCCCTACGAGGTTCGAGAGGACTCCCATCCTCGAAGAAGCCCTCCAGGAGACCGGGCGGGACCTGATCGACATGGCGAGGGGCAAGGAGATACTCACTATGGTCGCGGAAGGCGAGATTGCTGTTCAGACGTTCAGGGCGGGAGACCGGCCGACCCCCATAGCCTACGGCCTCCTCTACAGATACCTAGAGGTCCCGGAGGCAGTGGCCCCGGACTCGCTTGGGAAATCCTCGTACCAGCGGATGAAGGCGAGCATCTTCGGCACAAGAATAGGGCTGGTCTGCTTCAAGTGCGGCCTGGACCAGGGCGATACCACAGTCGGTGAGCTCGACGAGGAGCCACGGTGCAGGGCGTGCGGGGCCGGGCTGCTCGTGCCGTGCTACTGGGGGACTGCGAAGGTGGCCGAACTGATCAGGAGAAAGGGGAGGAGGGAGGCGTTGAACGAGGAGGAGAGAGGGGAGCTTGCGAAGGCGAGGAGGGGGGCGGACCTCGTGCTTTCGTATGGGAAGAAGGCAGTCGTGGCCCAGACCGTGTACGGCATCGGGCCCCAGACCGCGTCCCGGATCCTCGCGGAGATGCACGAAGACGAGGAGGCCTTTTACAGGGCTCTCCTCGAGGCGAAGATCAGGTTCGTGACCACCAGACAGTTCTGGGGGAACTGAAAGTCCATAAACGAGGAAGGACGGGGGCAGCCCAGTTTGGTCCTCGCCGGCAAGGTCTTCCTGGTCAGGGAAAACTACGACATGGACGTCCTGGCGGAGAAGCTGAAGGTCTTCAAGATCGAGACTGAAACCAGCGTCGAGGGGCAGGATTTCAAGCTCGTCTCAGAGATCACCGACCTGAGAGCTGGAAAGGGGACCCTTGAAGGGACATTCTCGTCAGATACAGTCTTCGTGGTCCCGCACAGGGGGAAGGCCGTCTCAGTAGCGAGGACGTTTGAGGCTCCTTTCTCGTTCGACCTCTTCAGGGATAGAATCTTCCTGACTGTGTACGACAAGAAGAACAGGGCCAACAACATAGCCAACGAAATCAGCAAGGCAGTCTTCCTGAGCCTCGGACAGGTGGTCGAAGCCAGGATCGACCCGGAGACCATGAAGAAGTTCCATGAGGAGAACTTTGACGACACGAAGGTCATCTTCTACGACCAGGTGGACCTCCCCAACATCTCGAAACTTTCGCTTTACGGGGCCGAGCTCGGCAACACGAGCCTCTACAACGACTACCTGACTCATGGGAAGTTGTGGTACATAGTGATCAAGAGCAGGAAGACAGGCTATGTCCTTGGAGTAACGAGGAACTCGGTAGTAACCGGGTTCAGCAAGATGGACATGAACGAGTTCAGCTCCTTCATCAAGGGGGAGATCCTCCCGCTGATAGGTTAGCTTGCTCAAGATAGTCCCGGGGGAGGCCGCAATCATTTTCGAGAACTCTGGGGAGAAGACCCTCCTCATCTCTGACCTGCATCTGGGTCTGGAGAAGGAGATGGCTCGGAAGGGCTTCAGGATTCCCTCTCACACCGTAAGGATGGTCGGGCGGGTAAGGGACCTCGCCGAGAAGTACGGCCCGGACAAGCTCGTGGTCCTCGGGGACGTCAAGCATTCGGTCGGGAAGGTCGAGGACGTCGACTGGGGGGCGGTCCCCTGGTTCTTCGATACGATGCTGGACATCTTCGGGTCTGTGGAGGTCGTCCCGGGGAACCACGACGGCAGCATCAAGACAGTGCTCCCCCAGCGGGTGAGGTTGTACCCGTCGCACGGCGCGGTCCTCGGCGAAGGAAGGGGGAGGATCGGCGTTGCCCACGGGCATGCCTGGCCGTCGATGGAGGCGATAGCGTCAAGGAACCTGGTGATCGGCCACTCCCACTTCACGTATGAAATGAGAGACAACCTGGGCACGAGGAGCAGGGAATCGGTATGGGTCTTCGCGAAGTACGACGTCGTGGAACTGATGAAGGGCGCCGGATATGAGGCAGGGGCCACGGGGGTGGGAAAGCTCACAGTGATGCCCCCGTTCAACCGGCTGGTCGGAGGCCAGCCGATAAACAGAAGCAGGTCGTTTCAGTTCGGGCCGGTGCTGTCTTCGAGGTCGCTGAGCCTCGAGGACGCCGACATATTCCTGCTCGACGGAACCAGGGTCAGCTGAAGGCCGCTACTGGACGCCCGGGGAGTGCCCGTCGATTGCCTTCCTTACGAGCTGCTCGAGGGAGGCTTCACCGACGGCCCCTATCACTGCGTCCATCGGTTTTCCTCCCTTGAACACCATGAATGTGGGAATGGAGAAGACCTGATAGCGCGAGGAGATGTTCATCTCCTCGTCCACGTTGACCTTGCCGAAGACGACCCTGTCCGAGTACTTTGCCGCGAGCTTCTCCACTATTGGGTCCATGATTCTGCAGGGGCCGCACCATGTGGCCCAGAAATCCACGAACAAGACCTTCTTTCCGGAACTTAGCTCGTCGAAGTTCCCCTCGGTTAACCTTACAGTTGAACCATGGCGTTGTGATTCGTTCGACATCGCATAGACCACTCTTCTGTCGCGATGTGCGATGTGTATTTAAGATTGCCAGGCGAATTTGGAGTTCTCCGCATGCGCGATGAAATCTTCGAGACTTTGGTAAGGAAGTTGGATGCGAATGAACCGCGGGTCAGCGGCGTGAGGCGAGCCTCTGTGTCGGTGATACTCACGAGTCGGATCTCCCCAGAGACACTTCTAATCAAGAGGGCGTACCGCACTGGAGACCCGTGGTCGGGGCAGGTGGCCTTCCCCGGCGGGAAGTCGCAGGAAGGGGACCAGAGCTCGAAGGACACTGCGATTAGAGAGACACTCGAGGAGGTGGGGGTAGACCTGCGATCGTCTTCGGAGTTCCTCGGATACTACGGGATATTCAGGGCACATACGGGAACGTTGGACGTCGTGCCCTCTGTCTTCCTGCTGAAGAGAAGGGTCGAGGTGAAACCCAACGAGGAAGTTTCGTCCTTCAGGTGGGTCGGGTTCAACCGGTTCATGTCGCCAGAAGCTAGCACCTCATACAGGCTTGGTGTCCCGGGCGGGGAGAGAGAAGTACCTGCCCTTCAGGTGGGGGACTACCTAGTATGGGGGCTGACCCACAGGATAATCTCGGCTCTCTGCGAGTGATTGGCAGCAAGAGCGAAGTGCGGGTCGCCGAGGAACTAGCCGGAATCGATGTACTTTCTCATCGCTTTGAGGGCGGCCGGGTTCTTCCGCAGGTACTCTGCGAGCCTCTCCAGCCTGCGCAGAGTCGTGGGCTGCACGTGATGCTCAATCCCCTCGGTATCCTCAAAGCCAGTCTGGTCGTCGACCCCGAGCATCGACAGGAACTCCGCGATGACCTGGTGCCTCTCGATGACCGATTTCGCCATGCGCTCCCCGTCTTGAGTCAATTTCATGCCGCGGTATGGCTGGTGCTCCAGGTACCCCCTGCTGGCGAGCTTGCCGATCATGTTCGAGACCGTCGGTGGCGTGACGTCAAGGGCTACAGAGATGTCTGAAGTAGTGGCGTAGCCCTTGTCCTGAATCAGGTGATACACTGCCTCCAAGTAGTCCTCCGACCTGGGCGTCTGTTCTGGACGACGCTTACCCGTGACCATGCCCCGTTGTCCGACTGTCTCCTCAAAAGGTTATAAATTAGACGTATCTAAGGATTTTAGATGCCTCTAACTTTGGTGCCCTGAGAGTGCAGACATACCGTTTCACCGGCTCCTTGAGGGAGTTCTTCGCATATCTTGGCCCTGCTCTCATCGTCAGCATGGCATACATGGACCCTGGGAACTACGGAACGGCCATCCAGGCGGGGGCACTCTTCAACAACGGACTGGTGTGGTCGGTCTGGCTGGCGAGCTTCATGGCCATGATGCTGCAATACTTGTCTGGTAAGCTTGGGATTACAACTGGCAGAAGCCTTCCTGAAATGATCCGTACTTCGCTGAATTCGCGGTACTACACATTCACCTATTGGCTGGCGGCGGAATCTGCAGCTGTGGCGACAGACCTTGCTGAATACCTCGGGACTGTTCTCGCCCTGAACATCCTCTTTCACATTCCATTACAATACGCAGCGATCTTCGGAGCGGCCGATGTCCTGATAATACTGGCGTTCGCCTCCAGAAGGTTCCGGGTAATAGAGTACCTCTTCATGCTCTTTGTCTCCATAATCAGCATCGGGTTCCTCTATGAGATTTTCGTCTCAGGCCCAAACCTGGCAGACATAACTGTCCATACCTTCCTCCCTACCTTGAGTTCCAACAACGCTACGTTCGTAGTCGGAATCATAGGGGCGACGGTGATGCCGCACGCCCTCTTCGTCCACTCGGAGCTGGCCAGGAACAAGCTGAAGAACGACACTGTCGAGGAGAAGAGGCGTCTGAGGAAGCTGCACCTCGTTGAATGCGTGGTGACGCTCACCGTGGCGGCCTTGGTAAACGTAGCCATCCTGGTTGTTGCGGCAAAGATTCTCTGCCCTCAGTATGGTTGTGCCAGCCCTCCGAATGTTGACATCAATTCTCTCACGGTGAACGATGCCGCGGGAGTCATGAGCATTCTCTTCGGGGCTCTCGCAGCAACCGTCTTCGCAATCACGCTGCTGTCCTCTGGTATCGCCTCATCGACAACAGGGACCCTCGCGGGCCAGGCGATAATGGAGGGTTTGCTTGGGAGGAAGGTCAACATCTACGTTCGTAGACTCGTCACACGATTCATCAACGTCGTCCCGACCTTCACAGCGATCTCAATCGGCCTCCAGCCTCTGTCCCTGCTCGTCTACAGCCAGGTCGTTCTTAGTCTAATGATACCGCTTCCCATGGTGCCCCTGCTGTACTACACAAGCAAGAAGAAGTACATGGGGGAGTTCGTCAACCAGAAGGCTACGACGATAATCGCGATGATTTTCGCGGGTGTAATAATCGCATTAAACGCGTACCTGTTACTGACCCTGTAGCGTTTCCCCGCGGGCCTGCCTGAGTCTGTTCACTTCGCCTAGCTCAAAGGGGAAGACTATCCATTTGTCCACCACCTCGAGGTAGTAGTCGGGCTCCGTCTTGCTCCACGGTTTCTTGAAGAGCACTGCAGTCTCGAGGAGCTTCGGGCCCTGCTCACTGAGGTAGCGCTTCAACATTGTCATTGTGTCCCCCTGATCGACCAAGTCGTCCACGAGAAGGACGCTCTTGTCCTTCACAGTGTTCGTGAGTGTCGAGAGGATTCTCGGGGAACCCCTTTCCGCGATTCCGCTGTAGGACTTCACGTTGATGAAATCAATCGTGACGTCGAGGTGGTCAGAGACGACCATCGCAACAGGGATTCCGCCGCGGGCGATTCCGATTACGAGGTCGAAGGACTTGCCGGTTGAACGGATCTTCTCGGCTAGGGCGTCGGCGAGGTTGCCGTACTCCGACCAGCTGACGTACCGGAACTCGGTCAACAAATCGCGTCAGACCGGTATCGTAAATAACTCTTCGAGACTGGTTTTGCAGGTAAGTGTGAAGAGTAGGGGCGAGGGGATTCGATACATCATAGCGAGATGGGTAGAGATTCAACGCCTTGCGTCGTACTCACACCAGCTGACGTGCTTCCCAGAAGTCCATCCGAATATCGTCGAGGGAGAAAGGTGACTTTGAGTCTCTTCACTAAGAACTTCAGCTATTCGACTGTACCCCCAACCGAATTTCGTTCTGAGTTCGATCGCGCGTCTTCTGGCGTCTGCATTCCTCGCAGTCCAAGCTCTTCTTCTGATGTTGGTCCGAAGTCTTTGGTTTCTCAGTTCGACGTTGAGCCAACGGATGGTATGAAGGAAATCTGATGAGTTTACCGAGAAACGCAATTTCCGCTGAGTTGTTACAATCTCCCTCTTTCCGATGGTTGATCTCTGGCCAGGTTTGCCGTAGTATCTCAGTTTGCCCGTTCTCATTCCCAACCTGATGCATACCGACCTTTCGAATTCCATCAATTCACGATGACTCTCTGCCCCGCAGAGAACGACCTCGTATCTATTCACGTTACCGTCACTGTCAAATCTTCCTCTTAGGTAGTCAATCGGAAATGCGTTGATGAGTTCTTTTAGGTCTCCCAGAGTCTGAATCCGCCACCAACTCACGAAGTCTTTGGCATAGTACTGTAGAATGAAATGCCCATCATCATAAGGGCCATGTATCCTGACCTCCTCCCGATCTAACACACTTGAGCTGGCAGAATTGAATGCCTGCATGAAGGCCCTTGAATTGCACTTAAGTTCGAGTCTGTAGCCAACATACTTCTTCCAGCGACCTGAACAAAGCGCCTTCGCTGTAGTCGTGTAAGTTGAAGCGTCTCCTTTCAGGAGCACCCCGACAAGATAACTCAACGCACGCAGACGGCCCACAGGCCACTGTGGATCAGCACCGTCGAGAAGAATGGGCTGACTCCATGATTTTCGCATGGCACGTCTGGCAATAATGAATCGACTATAATCAATTTAGCAAAATCTGGTCTGCGCGAGGACGGATAGCTGAAAGTATTGTGAGAATCGGATTGTAGATGGGCCGGAGGGGAATCGGACCCCTGGCCATTGCGCGCATGCGCGTTTCGCCGTGTAAGGGCTTGACGGGGTTTCCTGACGTCCTAACCAAGCTAGACGACCGGCCCAATGGCCGCGCGGTTCAATCTTCTAATAAGTCTTGGAGCGGAGTGCGCAAGCCACTTTAATTTCCCCGGGTAGAAGCCTCAGGGGGAGCCTCCAGTGTGACAAGAAGTCGTATGATAACAGCGGTTAGGGCGAGGGAGGTCCTTGATTCGCGCGGGAACCCTACGGTGGAAGCCGAAGTCGTTGCCGGCTCGGCCGTGGGAATAGCGAGCGTCCCGTCAGGAGCCTCGACTGGTTCGCACGAAGCCCTCGAGTTGAGGGACGGAGACGAGAGGAGGTTCCACGGGAAAGGGGTTACCAAGGCGGTCGCAAACGTCGACTCAGTCATCGGACCGAAGCTGAAAGGTCTGGACTGCGCAGACCAGAACCGACTGGACGAGGTCATGATCAAGCTTGACGGGACTCCCAACAAAGGCAGACTAGGAGCCAACGCGATCCTCGCCGTATCCATGGCAGCGGCCAGGGCGGCGGCGGATTCCAAAGGCGTCGGCCTTTTCACTCAGTTGAGGAAGTCGAAGTCGTATCGTCTCCCAGTTCCCATGATGAATGTAATCAACGGCGGGGAGCACGCCGGGAATGAGCTGGCGGTACAGGAATTTCACATCGAACCCGTAGGTGCGAAGACGTGTACAGAAGGGATTAGGGTCGGAGCCGAAGTGTACCAGACTCTGAAGGAAATACTTCTGAAAAAGTACGGAAGGAGCTCAATCAACGTGGGGGACGAAGGAGGATTCGCCCCCCCTCTGAGCTTGACCAGGGACGCCCTCTCCGCAATCGCTGAAGCGATCAAACTGAGCGGATATGGTGAGAGGGAGGTCAGGATGGGAATCGACGCAGCGGCCACGGTCTTCCACGAACCCGGAGAGGGAGTCTACAAGCTCGACGGTCACAGACTGTCCGCAGAGGCCCTCGAGGACTTCTACGCCAACCTCAGGGACGAATTCGGACTGCTGACAATCGAGGACCCGTTCGGGGAAGATGCCTTCGACTCGTTCGTGTCGATTACGAAGAGGCTAGGGAAGGAGACGAAAATCATAGGAGATGACATCTATGTCACGGATGTCGCCAGGATAAGGCGAGGCATCCATGAGAAGGCATCGAACGCAGTCCTGATCAAGCTCAATCAGGTAGGGACCGTCTCGGAGACTGAAAAGGCGATTCTGGCCGCAAATGGGGCAGGGTGGGGGGTCGTCGTGTCGCACAGGTCAGGAGAGACCGAGGACCCCTTCATCGCCCATCTTGCCACAGCTTTCGGTGCGGATTTCATAAAGACCGGGGCTCCTGCCAGGGGAGAAAGGGTCGCCAAGTACAACGAATTGATTAGAATCGAGCAGGCGATCGGCTCCAAGGCGCTCTACGCGGGGAGAAGCTCGGGCAAGTAGCTCAGGTGTGTGGACCCTCAAACGAGATGACGCCCCCTAAGGAATTCTACTCATGGGGGCCTAAATACTAAGGTGTGAGTTTATCCTGGTGAAACCAAAGGAGTTCCTGATGTATGGTAGACATCGGTCATGAATCAAGTACTACCGAAGTTGTGATCCATCGTGGCAGGTATTTGCCCCTTGCTACGAGACTCAAACTCTTCGAAGAAGTGATTAAGCTCCGGAGAGACTCCCGGAGTTACAGGGAGATTAGGGCGGAAGTGACCGAAAGGTATCATATTTCGCTTGTGAAATCAACATTGTCGAACTGGGTCAATGGGAGTGCTTCACCAACAAGAATCGGGCACGCTTTCGTCCCTCGTTCTACCCCCGAGTTGGCATATGTAATCGGCGTGAAGATGGGAGATGCCTCGTTGAACCTCAAACAGAAGACGTACCAGTATAGGACACGTCTGCAGGCAGTCGATAGAGAATTCGTGGAAGCGTTCAACCAATCTGTGGCTAAATCATTGGGAATCCCAGCGCATCGCTTGTGGAAGGGGAAAACGTCTGCAGAAATCCACGTCGAATTTGGGAGCTACCGCCTGTATCAATTCCTGTGGTCTCCCTTTCAGACATTTGTGCCTTTCATTGAACACAACAAGCGGTGTGTGTCCGCGTTCGCCAGGGGATTCTTCGACTCAGAAGGCTGTGTGGCGACGGACGGAACCTTGACCGCGAGTAACTCTAACTTGGAACTCTTGCGATACGTCCGTTATCTCTTGAGCAGATATTTTGGCATTGAGACTACAGGACCGTATCTAGGGACAAGAAAGGGCAGCATTATAACCAGAAGGGGGAAGTCCTATCAACGTAGGGTCGATTGCCATTCCATCCATGTTCGGAGAAGGTCCCTCGGTAGGTTTCGTGAAGGGATAGGGTTGACTATTGTTAGGAAAAGACGTCGCCTAGACAGGGTCCTGGGTATTGGGTGGTTCGCTCCGAATACCTAGGAACAGACCACTTTCGGGAAAGAAGCGCAGGGGGTGGGACTTTCGCCCGAGGCGCGACCCGTTCTAACCGGGCTCATTTTGGCCCCGGGATTCGAACCCACGAGTCCCTTGCGAGACACAGGCTTAGCAAGCCTGCGCCTTACCAGGCTTCCCGATCGTGTCTCTAGGCTACCCCTGCTCAAGTAGGGAGCCGAGCTTTGACAGTTAAAAAAGTTGAAAGTGGCGGCAGGCCCTCCGGAGTTCACCACCACTCTCCGCCCCCGTCTCGCCAGCAGAGAATCCCCCACGTAGACGAGGCAGCGTGGCCGCGTCGCCTTAGGGCTGCTCCCTCCCGGACCTCGCCCGATTCGGCAATTAGGGGTCAGGACCTCTCCTTCGAGAGGACTGCTCCTCATGACCGCCCGCTTCGGCGTGAGTTCGTCTCCTCTACACGGCGCAGGTGACGGGGAAGATGGCTTTACCCGAAGGTTGCTGGCCGCTGCGTGAAGCCGGTTTCAGCCTCGCGGGGACGGCTATCCCCCGGGCCCTCCCCACCGCCACACGAGCGCGGCCTAGCCCTCGTAATTAATGTGCTGTTTCAACTTCTCCTTCATCCTGCAAACATTGCAGAGTCTGTTCGACGAAGGCCTGCCGCAGCTCGTGCACTCAACGAGTTGCTTCTCCGACGTCCTGTCGTAACGTGATATGACGTCAAGCGCCGAGCTGAAGAGGACGTTCTTCATGCCGGGATGCTTCGCCTCCATCTCGTTCAGGTAGTCGCGGACGTCGCTCCTCAGCCCCTCGTGCATGTAGGGGCAGCTGACGCTTTGAAAGGGGAGCCCTGATTGATAGGCAAAGAGGGCGATCTCCTCTTCGTAGATTTCCATGAAGGGTTTCACACGCCGCACTGGGAAGGAATCGTCTTCGTGAGAAGGGTCGAGCCATCCCAGTCGTCTCACGTCCCCGTGAAGCAGGTTCATCATGAAAGTCTGAACGTAGTCGTCGAGGTTGTGCGCCGTAGCCACGACAGAAACCTTCGCCTCCGCTGCGGCATCGTCGATGGCGCGCCTCCTGAAGACGCCGCAGAAGCTGCAAGACGAGACGTCCCTTTCGTCCTTCCAGTTCAGCGCCTGGTCCAGGGAGAAGCCAAAGAGTCCTTCGTACGATACAATGTGATGCTCCACGCCGAGCTCGGAGGTGAGGGAGCTCGCATGTTTGAGCGCCTCATCTCGGTACCCCTTCACCCCCTCGTCCACAGATATGGCTACGAGCTCCCCTCCGTGCCTGTCTTTGAGCGTATGGAGGATCTTCAGGAGCGATAGGCTGTCCTTTCCTCCGGACACAGCCACTCCGACCCGGTCCCCCCGCCTGATCATCTGGTGCCTGACGACACTCCTCATGGTCTTCTCGATTATCGATTCTTTGAAACAGGGGGCACAGAGGGTTTCGCCGGAGTATCTTCTCGTGTAGAAGGGTCTGCCGCCGCACCTCGTACAGCTGGTCAGGGTCTCACCGGCCGGTGTGAACATCAGCTATTAAGCGTGAACGCTTAAAGCGCCAACTGATTCGGCGGAGGAAGGAATCAGATTGGAGGAATACAAGTCAGTAGAGTTTCAGTATGGGGTGGTCCTTCTAAGGACAAGGCGCTTCCAATCTCTCATGGAAAGGCTCGGGAGGAACAGGATTTCGAAGCCGGGCGGTTGGTTCCTCCTTTACCTCATGCCTGTCGCCGCTGCAATAGGCCTGTTCATTTTCCTGTCGCAGCTGGGGGTGTTCCTCTCTCCGGCAGTGCACAACGTGGGGACGGTGGTACGAGAAATCAGCCCCCTGGCCTACCTCGGTCTGCCAGGAATCAACCCGTACCTCCCGCTGGTCGACGGATGGATAGCCCTGGTCGTTGCGATGGTGATTCACGAAGGAGCGCACGGGGTGATTGCCAGGAGCCTCGGGCTCCCTGTGAAGTCGGCCGGCCTTCTTCTCTTCTTAGTCATCCCAATCGGAGCGTTCGTGGAGGTCGACGAGGAAGCAATGAAGGCGGCTAGCGCGAAGGACTCCGGCCGGGTCCTCGCAGGGGGGGCGGGGGTCAATTTCGTCGTCGGCATCGTATCTCTTCTACTCCTCTTCAGCGTGGTCTCCTCGATGACCCCTGCGACGAATGGGATTGGAATCGCGCAGGTAGTTGTGCCGTCCCCGGCTGCCACTGCGGGGCTTCGACCTGGCGATTTCATAATTGCGGTCAACGGGATCCACTACAACGACCCCGTTCTGGCAGCAAAGAGCAGTTGGTACAGGCCAGGACAGGTGATTAACATAACCGTTTGGCGAGACGGGACGGTGAAGCAGTTCAGCAACGTGACCCTGGCGACAAACCCCGAGAACAGCTCGAGTGCGTACTTGGGTGTGTCGGACGCCGGCTACGCCGGCCTTCAGGGGCTTGTGTCAAGGTACACCGGTTCATTCTTCACAAGGCCGGCGCTCTACCTCTGTATTCCCACGTTCCCTCAGTGCCAGGACGCAGCCCCGTTCTCCGGAAGCCTGTCGGCCCTCTATTCCTCTCCGTACGGAACTTCTCTCGCGCCCCTCGCTACGCTGCTCTACTGGTTCTTCTTCCTCAACTTCAATCTGGCAATCTTCAACGCTCTCCCGCTCTATCCCTTGGACGGCGGACAGGCGTTCAAGCTGGGGGTGAAGTCCCTTGGGAGGGGACGCCTGAGCGAGAAGACGCTGTCGAGAATCACTGTTGCGGTCACGCTGGCCGTCATTTTCGCTGTCTTCAGCGTGCCATTGGCGGCGTACCTGAACCTGATCTAGATCGCGAGCGTCCGTTAAATAACGATTGGGAATCTCTGACCGATGCTTGACATCCAGGCTCCCCCGGACATCGGAACCATAATCCAACAGCTCGCTCAGCAGTTCTCTTCCGTGATGACGCTGGTTCTATCTACGATTAACTCGACCGTCATGGAAATCTCTCGCCTCGCATATGTGTCAATCCTCATGATTGGTCTGCTCCTCTACTTCACCCACATCGAGAGGAGGTTGGGGAAGGACCTAATCAAGGGAGGAGTAATCCTCGCCGTGCTGTCGGAGTTCGTCTTTCCCGAAATCAGTAAGCTCTGACCGCATACCTAAGGAGAGCGACAACCCCCCCGAAGGCGGAGATCTGTTTCCCGAATTCCAGCGACGAATCTGCCAGATAGACAGAGCCCCCCTTCTCCTCGACGGTGTTGAGGACTGCGACGAGCTCTTCTTCGTCCACCCCAGCAGAAAAGATGTTGTTAGAGACGCCGCACGCTTCGACGGCCCCGGCCAGTGCCGCCTCCTTCACCCTCGGGAGCGAGTACGCCACCTTCGGGTCCGAGGTTGAGACCCGTTTGACGACTTCGCTGACCATTTTCTGCATCTCGACGAGAACCGAACCTTTGGCGACCTGCTGGAACGACGGGTCCTTGACGAGGGCCCTGACCCCGTCCGAACCGGTCATGTCGAATCCCTCGACGACCTTTACCGATGAAGACTTCAGCGCTCCCGAGAGCTGATTGGCCATCACGTTCTTCGTGTTCCCCGGTCCTGCCACTACGACCTCGTCCCCTTCCTTGAAGACTTGGGAGACCACCCCTACGACTCTTGCGAAGTAGGACCTGGAACTCTGTTCCTCCCACATCTTGCCCCCAAGCCCTGATTCAACGGTGGCCAGCAGCGAGAGATGCGAACCCGTGAGTGACCCGATTCCAGCCTCCCGCCTGTCGATTGTAAGAAGGATGAACCTCTTGGCTCCCGCCTTAGTCGAACGGAGGAGCTCCGTGTCGATGTGCCGCCATTGCTTCTTGCGCAGCGTGAGAGAGTGCCCGGGTGACAGCGTGACAGCGTGGAAACCGACCTTCCCTACGCTTTCGTCGCTGGCCTCCACTATCTTGCCTCTCACCCTGACCCGTTCTATGCTGCTGTCGAGATGGACCTCCTCGACTGACAGAGCGATGGTGACGCCGACCCTCTCCCCCTTGTCGGGCCTCGAGAATTCCTCTTCGCGCTTTACGACTCGGGAACTTCTAGTGACCACGACATCCCCCTTCGTTATGAGCCTCCTCAGAGTCCAGAGGTCTTCAGCAGAGTCTATGGTGAGGGAGCAGTGGCCGTGCTTGGGATTGAGTTCGGTTACTATCAACGGATAGAGCTACTCGAGACCGAGGTCCCTGAATGTGCCTATCCGCACGTCGTCAGGGATGTCGCCTAGCTCCCCTGTTCTGTGGCCGATGATCCCCTTGATCCCGACCTTTGTCGCCGACTCGACAAGCCTCTGGGTGACGATTCCGTCGAAGACCAGGAAGTACGCACCGTTGGCGCCCTCCATCTTCTGGACGAGCTCGCTAATCGGATACCTTCCCACTTCTTGGAGACCTTGGTCGAGAAGGACTGCTTCTAGAGTGCCGTTCAGATCAGGGTAAAGCTCTCGGGTCTTGACAACGATGGGTTCCTCCGGCTCTTCTTTGGCTTTCTCCTCCACCCGCTCTGGGGCACGCTCTCGAGTCCGTTCCCTGCGGGGGCCTTGGGGCGGTGCCTCCACGCGTTCGGCGCGGAGCATGTTCAGCACGTCTATCGGGGTGAGGTCCTCGACTTCCTTTCCAGAAGGCGCCCTGTACACCTTCTCGACCTTGACGACCTGGGCGAGCTCCTTCTCGATGAGGTCCCCTCCCCTGTCCCCGTCCAATACTGCAATGAGCCGCTTCTTCTTCCCGAGTTCTATAATCGAGTCAGGAACGCTGGTCCCTTCCAATGCTACGACGTTCTCGATGCCAGCCCTGAGGAATAGGACGACGTCCGCCCTCCCCTCGACGAGGAAGACGGTGTCCGAACTGTAGACCCCTGGTCCAGCCGGTAGGTTCTCAAGGCCGTAGTTGATGACCTTGGCCCTCTTTGTAGATTCGGTTACGTCCTTCAGGACGTTTTCGCCTTCGCTTGAGGTCTTTGAGCTCCACTCGCGGACAATCACCTTAGCCCTGTCGACGATCTGTTTCCTCTTGGTCGCCCTGACGTCATCGATGGAGCCCAGGGTCACTCTGGCGCTGCACGGGCCCACTTTGTCGACGCTTTCGACCGCGGCCGCAATGAGGGCGGCTGTTCCGATGTCGGTTGACATCGGGACGATGACCTCCCCCCTTGTCCTGTCGTTCTTCGATTCGAGGTTGATCTCTATCCTGCCGACCTTCCAGCTTTTCTGAAGCTCGTTGAGGTTCATCTCGGGGCCGAAGAGCCCTTCGGTCTGCCCGAATATGGCGCCTATTACGTCGGCCCTTTCGACTACTCCGTCAACTTCGAACTTCAGTCTTACTAAGTACTTTACTATACCTGAATCTGGCAATTTCTTTCAACTCTTGTTTCAACTCGTTTCTTTCGGATTAAGCGTAACTAGCTTAACTTTTTTCAGGCGAAAACTCCGTGGATATAAACTCTTGTTTTCGATTGCGGAATGCCGATGTTTCTGCGAACCTTGAAAGGTTCTCCACGTGAAGGAAGGTTCCTCGAGAGGCGGCCTTCAGCCTCTTTCTTTCCACCAGCGAGACCCTCATGCCGTCGTGCGAGAGTCTCTTGACGAACCGGGCGGCCAGGACGCTCCCCTCCCTGTCAAGGTCGGTCAGGATGATCACCTTCTTCGAGCCTTTGAAGACCCTGTCTGGTCCCTTCGCAGCCATGGACACAGTAACCATGACCCCTTCGTAGCCGAGCGTCTTCATCGCGTCCCTGTCGCGCTTGCCTTCGACGAGCAAAGACCACCCTTCGGAAGACGACTGGTTGAGTTGGAAGACGAAGTCTGACAGGAAGTCAGCGAAGGCCTGGAACCCCTTCTTCTTACGGTCAATCACTCTTCATCACTCTTGGTGGATTGTTGCCCGTCTCTGACTAGCACGGATCATGTCCCAGCTTTGAGCGGGGAGCTTCACCGAGCCTCTTCAACGGGCAAACGGCCTTCGTCTGTCGCGCGTCTGGGTAAACCATCTGCTCATCAAAGCGTTTCCGCCTTCGCAGGTGGCCGTTAAACGCGCTTTAGAACGAAAGCCGTCTGGTGGTCAGGGGGTGGCCGGCTATTTTAGCTGTTTGTGGAGTAGCGTGAGGTCAAGCTCGAACCCCGCCACAGGCACGTTGATTCCGAAGGCAGCAAGAGCCTCGGGCTTCACTTCGCCGACCCAGCCAGCCCGCTTGCCGCGGACGGCCACCGACGCCGACCGTCCCTCAGAGAAGGCCCAGTGCCCACCTTGCGTCGCGGTTGCTTCCGCCCCAATTAGGGTCCAGCAAACGGCTTCCAGGTACTTCTTCGCCTCTGTGTACGACGACTGCGTGTGGGCCACCAGGCATCCAAGCCGCCAAGATTCGTCGACCCCCCTCGCGTTCCTAGAGTACACCCTTCCAATTTCGAACACCAGCTGAGGGTAGTCCTCCTTCGAATTATGCGAGAGCGCTGCCATGAGCGATGGGATTAGGGAGTCACGGAGGAGTGAGTGTTCCAGGCTTCGAGGGTCATGGACAGCTACCTTGGAGTCGGACGCCCTGCCGAAGTTATCGTAGAGCGTCTTTGCGTCGACGAGCTCAAAGGTCATCAGCTCGGTCATGCCCGCCCCCGCCATAACGGTCGATGCGGTGTCCAGGAATCGCTCGAGTGGGTTGAATGAGCCTGGCTGCTTGCTTGCCGGGTAGAGGGACCCGATTCTGTCGACGCCGTAGCCGAGGGCGACCTCCTCGGCCAGGTCAACCGGGTGAAGAAGGTCTATTCTGTACCTCGGCGAGAACACCTTGGAACCGCGAACTGCCAGTCTGCTGCGTCGCAGAGCTTCGACCACCTGGGCCCGTGTCAACCCGAGGCCGAGGACCCTTTCGATTAGCCCGAGGTCCAACCGAAGTTCCTTCTCGGTGAGGTCCGGCGTGATTCTCGTTTCACCAGGATACTTGACCGACACGGAGCCGAGCTTCGCCCCAGCCTCAGCCAAGGTCGTCGAAAGGATCGCGAGGACGTCCTCCCCCGCCCTGGAATCGGTACTCGTCACGTCGATGAAGATGTCACGGGTCTTTGTTGATACCTTTGTAACGTTCCCGTTGATCACCGGAGGGAAAGAGAGGACCGTCCCCTCCGAGTCTACGATTATGGGGACCAGCTTGGCCCCTGAAAGGGCCTTGCCGTAGAGCTTGCCCTGCTCCGTCCCTTCCAGAATCTCACTGATAGTGAGCTCCCTGCTGGAATCGAGGGGCACGAAGCTGAAAGTATGGTCCACTGCGTCGTACCGCAAGGGGCCTGATATCTTGTTGAGGTCGTGGAGACCGATGGCTACCACTTTCCTTCTCCGGCCGAGCCCGTTGTGCAGGTCCTCCTGCAGAGAGATGATCTGCCTGACATCCTCGTCGCCGAGCTTGAGCCCGGTTGCAGTCGCACAAGCTATGTACGGCCTCACTGAGGATAGCCGCCTGTCGACGCGCACCGAGATCCCCGACGGAGACGCCCTGTAGCTGGGGAGTCCGACTTCCCTGCCGAGCAGCCCGCGGAGCGCGCGCGCTATGCCGAAGTCTGTGCCAAAGTCGGGGCGATTAGGGCTGTATTCCACCCTGACCACGTCGTTGTCTACGCTCTCGATGTCGAGGCCGATGTAGGGGAGTCGGTCAAGAATCCGCTTGCGGCCAGTCCCGACCATGCGGGCGAAGCGATTCAGT
Source organism: uncultured Nitrosopumilales archaeon (assembly GCA_964476175.1). Taxonomy (GTDB): domain Archaea; phylum Thermoproteota; class Nitrososphaeria; order Nitrososphaerales; family Gagatemarchaeaceae; genus DATFYP01. The sequence continues at coordinate 38,809 of CAYYYU010000059.1, read as the reverse complement.
TCAATGGCTACGACTGGCATACTCCACCCTCCTTCTCAGCCAAGAGAGGTCGGTCCCGTAGAGCTCTCTCATGTCGTCCAATCCGAACCTCATGAGCATCAACCGTTCGATCCCCGGCCCCCAGGCTAGGACTGGGACTCTGACTCCCAGTGGTAGCGTGACCTCCGGCCTGAATAACCCGGACCCGCTGAGTTCTATCCACGCCTTGGCAGCCTCGGAGTACCCGACTACTTCAAGGGACGGCTCAGTGTAGGGGAAGTAAGTCGGCCAGAGCTTGACGTCCTTCATCCCGAGCTTCTTGTAGAACTCCTTGAGGAAACCCATGAGGTGCCTGACGTTGAGCCCCTCGCCGACAATGATGCCGTCCATCTGATAGAACTCGGCCAGGTGTTTGTAATCGAGGTTTTCATTCCTGTAAACCTTGCTGACCGCAAAGACCCTGGTTTCTCTCTCGCGAGATTCCGAGAGGGCCCTGACCGTGAGGACTGTGTTGTGCGTCCTCAGCACCAAGCGCCGGGCTTCCTCAATCGACCAAGAGTAGCCCCAGCCGCGGCTCCCGGTTCTCCATCCGTCCTCATGGGTAGACGCAACCCTGGCCACGACCCCTGTCCTGTCGAGGCTCTTGTCGGAGAGACCTTCGAGGTAGAACGTGTCTTGCATATCGCGGCCGGGGTGGTCCTGCGGGATGAACAGGGCATCGAAGTTCCAGAATGCCGGATGCACGCTTCCCCCCTCGAGCTCAGTGAACCCCATCGAGACGTAGGTTTCCTTGACCTCCCGGATGAAATCGCGGACCGGGTGCCTGCGTCCAGGGTAGAACTGCGGGGCCTTCGCCTCGACGTCGATTGGCCTGAGTTTGGAGCCGCGCCACGTTCCCCTCGCGAGCATCTCCGGGGTGAGCCTGTCGATGCCAGTGCTCGCCTCAGTCTGCGCCGCAGCTATCAGCTCCTCCGCGTTTCTTGTCCCTTCGTCGGTCAGGTGGACCCTTACGAACTTCGTGTGTTCCATTCGGAGCAGCCCCCTGCTGACCAAACGCAGTTCGTCGATCATCACGCGCTCGTCCGCAGCGAGAGCGTCCCATCCCTTCCCCGGTGCGGATAGCGACTGGAGCAAGTCCTGGAGCCCCTGCCTGCCACGGGGGTTTGATAGACGGACGACCCCTCCCGAGAGCTCTATCCAGCGCAAGCGCCTCGCATTGCCGACCGCGGCTGAGAATTCATCTTCTGAGCCGAAGTCCTTCTTGAGTTCTTGGATTGTCATTGGGGATGCTTTAGACTCCAGCCTCGCGACCAGGACCGATTCCGGAGGTTGTCTCCCCGTCCATACGCACCGGTCTCCTACCTCGGACTCCTGCCGGACCAAGTTCTTGGTACTCAGCCATTCCAGTGAGCGTCTGACCTGATCGACCTGCAGGCCGGTGGCTGCGACCAGCTCGTCCAGATAAAGGCCAGATTTTCCCCTGAGGGCCGCCAGGACTTTCTGCTCGATTGGGTGGAGCGAGGTTGACAACTATCTACTTACCTGCTGACAGAAGGTAGCTTCTGCTCCTTGCAATAAGCTCCTTGGCCTCTTTCTTGAGGGAATTGCGCTTCTTCTGGTGCTGCTCCAAGAACTGTCTTACGAGCCCGGCGGCTTCCTGCTTGCATTCGCCACACATCCTGATCCCACCGGCGCACTCGTAGCGAACCCGCTCGACGTGCTCGTCGTTCAGCCCGAAGTGGAATCGGTAGAGGTCAAAGACAGGGCAGATGTCGGGTCTCCCTCCGAGCCGGCGCTGCTCCTCCACGGTCGCCCTCCCTCCAGTGAACGCAGTCATCACCTTCTTGGTGGCACCCGTCGGAGGGTCATCGAGTGTGAACGAAGCGGACACGGTCCGTTTGGACATCTTCTGCTCGCCGCTGAGACTGAGCATCAGCCTGTGGTAGACTGCGGACGGCGCAATGAATCCGAAGTCGTCGTGGTACTTGGCTGCGAGGTCTCTGCTCAGACGGATATGGGGATCCTGGTCGGCCCCGACCGGAACCAGGACCGGCTTCGGCCCGCCGAACTCCGGGAGCTGTGGCATCAAGATGTCCCCTGCTTGGATAAGCGCGGACATATAGAGCCCGAGCTGCCTCTCCCCGTAGATTGCCTTCAGCATGTTGTTTGTCACCCCCCGCGAGAAAATCGTGGCGAAGCGCATCACCCTCATTTCCTCGCTCTGGAGGTAGACCACGGACCTCTCGGGGTCGAGCCCCAGCGCCAGAATGTCGGCCACGTTCTGAACCGCTATCTTCGAGGTCTCGTTGAATGAAAGACCGTTGTCACAGTAAGCTTCGACGTCAGCGATCGCATAGAAGACCGTCCCCTTCTTTGACAGAGACTGGAAATAGACCATGTCGTCGGCGGTCATCTTGGTCCCCAGGTGGAAATCCCCGGTCGGCTTGATGCCGCTCATCACAGCGAAGGGCTTGCTGTGGTCTATGGCGTCAAGGATTCGACCCAGGTCCCTCTGCCCGAAGTCGATCCCCCGGCTCAGGTGGTGGCTCAGTTTCTTGAAACGAGGGAGGAGCGGGGCCACCGGCTCGATGCCGAACTCGGCCTGGAGCCTTGAGTAGTCCTTGATGGTGGTGGAACCCCATGGGTCCAGATTGTCCTTCTCCACAATACTCCTGCCTTTGAGAATTCGCATTAAATCCCTTTCGTGAAGCGGCACTCTCACTCTCGCGGGGTGCGCCCGAGGAGCCTTCCCAATCTGTCGATTTCCCCCTGCCTGATCCTGGTCGAAGAAATAGGTGTCTTGTCTTCGGCAAGGACGTAGTCCACCACCGTGACCTTGAGGGGAGGGTACCCCTTCTTCGCCCTGAGCGCATTGGCGATTGGGACGCGTGACGCTGTCTCTCGGCTGACTACGATCGCTTCGACGTCTGGAGAAGCTATGCCGGGTCCGAAGTAGTCGTCCAGCTTCACGATGAAGTATTTCCTGCCGGGAAACCTCCTGCGCAGGAACTCCTTGAGGTTCCTGACCCGGTCGGCGTAGGACTCGTCCGGGGCCTTTCCTTCACGGACTGCAAAGGCGTCCGAAGTCACCCCGATGACGACCTTCCCCCCCTCTTCGAAGCTCTTTGAAAGCAACGCCTCGTGCCCAATGTGAAGGTGGTCGAAGGTGCCGCCAGTCGCTACGACCCTGTACCTCACGTCTCGCTCACTTCGGTTGGAATCAGTTGAAATAGCACAGGTTTTCCGGACTCCCCCGGAACGCAATAAAAGACTTTTGAGGTGAGTGGGCTTGATTCCAGATCAATATCGCAGGGCTGGGAGGATAACGAGCGAAGTGCGGACCCTGGTCAAGGGCTTCGTGAAACCCGGGGTCGGTTATCTGGAGACGTGCGAGATGATAGAGCGGGAGATTGTCGCCAGGGGCGCGAGCCCCGCCTTCCCGACCGGGATAGGGGTGAACGAAGTCACGGCACACTACGCGCCCCAGGGGAACGACAGGTCAAGATTTACCGAAGGGGACGTAATCAAGGTGGATTTCGGCGTGCATGTAGACGGATACGTGGCTGACACTGCGACAAGCATCACCTTCAACCCCCAATACGAACTGCTGCTGGAGGCTACCGAGAGAGCGCTCAACGCGGCGATTGCGACTGCGAAGAAGGACCAGAGGGCGGGAGAGATAGGGGGTGAGATATTCAGGGAGGCGTCGCGGCTCGGTTTCAAGACCATACGGAACCTTACAGGGCACACTCTCGACAGGTACACCGTCCACGCGGGGAAGAGCATCCCGAATGTCTTCGTGCCCAATCTCCCGGCGCTGAAGAAGGGGGACGTCTTCGCCATAGAACCGTTCCTCACTCCCGGGACGGCTGCCGGCTATGTCGTCGACTCCCCTTCAGAGACGATATTCTCAATCGTGGCGCGCAGAAAGACCGGGGACAAGGACCTGGATGACATCACCGAGCGGGTCTGGTCCGAGAGGCGCACCCTTCCCTTCACTCCGAGATGGTACTCCCAAGATTCCGGAGAAGAGAAGCTCGGGAAGGCCCTGAGGGAGCTCATAAAGAAGCGGGTGGTGCGCTCCTACCCGACTTTGGTGGAAGCTTCTAAGAAGCCGGTCGCGCAGTTCGAACACACGATGGCGCTCGACGAAGAAGGACTGGTCGTGCTAACCTGAAGGCTTTGAGCTCTCGGCGTAGACCAGGCTGATCCTGGTCGGATTGCCGCACTTCGTGCACTTCGCAGCTTCCTTAGTCACGTAATCCCCCACCTGGAATGCCCTCTTCGTCTTCTGACCGTCCACTGGGCACTCTTCAATCGAATAGACCAGCAGCTTCGACTTCTTGTCTGCAGCAGGCACAGAGCTCATCATTGAGCCACACCCAAGCTGTTGCCTATTCCTGCGACGAGCACCTCGTCTCCTTCCTTCGTCTTTTCTTCGATCAGCCTAGTGAGCGCCTGAGTGACCTTGTCGGAAGCTTCTGCGATTTCCTTTCTCATGACCGTGATCGCCTCAAGGATGCTCTCCTTCACAAGAATTGCGTACAGCGGGACTTTATGATTGGTGGCCACTTCCTCGATCTGGTATTTCTCTACCCCGATGCCTCCTATTGCAGCGCCGACCCCCTCCGCAATCTCTCCCGTCTTCTCTCCTTCAAGTTTCAGCGCCGCGTCGATCATGATTATCGCGCTTGGTTTCGCACCCATCTCCTCGATCACCTTTCTTATCGCGACCCCCGGCTGACCGACGTATCCCATCGGTCCGTCCGCCTTCAGGACATAGAGCTTCCGTCCCTTGAATTCGGTGATTGCCATTACCGTGTCCTTTGCGATCACCCGCTTCTCCTTGCCGACCATGTACTTCGAGACTGCGACCGCTCCGATGCCGTCACCGACCGGCTGTCCCACCTTGAAGGAGTCGACGGCGTTGAGCAACGCGTCGGCCTCCTGGAGGATCATCGGCAGGAGCATCTGAAGCTGTATCAGAGTGAAGTACGAGTTCGTCTTCTTGCCGAGGAGGTAGTAATGGCGGACAATCTTGTGGATCATGTTGAGGGCGGACGCAACCTCAAGAAGGTTCTCGGAAATCGAGACCGTAACCGCGTTGTTCTGACCTAGCAGACCCGAGACCTCCGCCCTGACCCTGTCGTTGTTTGTAGTCACGACGTGGTCGATCTTGTTGACGATTCCCTGAGGGTCGAGGTCCACCGGCATGATCGTAACGTAGTCTAGGAACTGGTCCACCCTCCCGGTGGGGTCGTTAGAAGCCTTTCCGACGTTAACCAGGTATTCTATCGCCTCCTTTCTGGACTTGTCCTTCATCACCTTCAGCTTGTTGAGCCCCCTCCCTATGTCATTGAGAGCGAAGTAGACCTGGATTCTTGTGGCGTAGAGCCCGTAGACGACGAAGAAGCCAAGGCTCGCTACGTACAGCAGAGTCCCTGAGTCGCTCGAGAGCTGTAGTGCGATGTTGGCAATTGCGGACAAGCCGAAGCCCCAAAAATCGCCTACAACGCCTCGGACTTAAACATTCTGTAGCAGAAGTCCAACATTCTCACTAGGTGGTTCGGGATAGGCGCCGGCATCAGGACTTCGCGAGAGCTCTCGCATCTCACTATCACCCTGACGACGCGTGGTTTGACTTCCAGGATCGGAGCGAGTCTGGGTCGGACCCACACGCTATGGCCGGCTGAGTGGAATGCCGCCGGAATGGCTAGATTAAGTTTTCTGCGAAGGCCGGCCAACAGTTTAATACTGTGAGAGCGGGTTCTTGCCTTGTGCAGAGAAAGCTTCTCGACATCCTTGCCTGCCCCATCGACAAGCACTCCCCACTCCAGCTGCTCGAGTTTGAAGCAAGGGATGTGGTCGTGGTCAGCGGCGTCCTACTCTGCGACCAGTGCAGGAGATACTATCCTATAATCGACGAGATTCCTGTGATGCTCCCCGACAACCTCAGAAACAGGAAGGAAGACTTGGAGTTCCTTGAGAAGTGGAAGGACAGGATGCCGGGTGAAGTCGTCAGGGGAGGGAAGCCATGGAACCTGAGTTCAGGGCCGCCGGGCCCTCACTGAAACCGCCGGTTTCGGGAAATCAGATATAAAGACGGTCAGGAAGGCCGGCTCAGGTGTTTTCAGTTGCCAAGAAACGCGATAATACTGGGGGCCGCCGGAAGAGACTTCCACAATTTCAACGTCTTCTTCCGCAACAACCCTGAATACAGGGTGGTGGCGTTCACCGCGACCCAGATCCCGTACATCTCGAACAGAGTCTACCCGCCGTCGCTGACGGGTAAGCTGTACCCGGAAGGAATCCCAATCTACCCTGAAGAGAAGCTCGAGGGGCTGATAGAGACTGAGAAGGTCACGGATGTCTTCTTCTCGTACAGCGACGTGTCGAATCAATACGTGATGAACCTTGCCTCGATTGCGCAGGCCAGGGGGGCGAGCTACCACCTGCTCGGTCCTTCAGACACCATGATAAAGTCGAAGAAACCTGTAGTCGCGGTCGTTGCCACGAGGACTGGGGCCGGCAAGAGCACTATCAGCAGGAGAGTTGCGGACGTACTGCTGAAGCAGGGGCTGAGACCGGTTGCCGTGAGGCACCCTATGCCGTACGGTGACCTCTCTGTCGCCGTCCAGAGATTCGCGACTCATGAAGACCTTGACAGGTTCCACACGACGATAGAAGAGAGAGAGGAGTACGAGGGGCACATCGACAAGGGGATGGTGGTGTACGCAGGGGTCGACTACCAAGCGATTCTTGACCAAGCCGAGAAAGAGGCGGACGTGATCCTGTGGGACGGCGGGAACAACGACTTCAGCTTCTACAAACCTGACCTGAACATCGTTGTGGCAGACCCGGTCAGGGTCGGAGACGAGTTGGTATACTATCCCGCAGAGACGAATGTGAGGATGGCCGATGTGATTGTGATAAACAAGGTGAACATTGCCAGTAAGAAGGCCGTGGACCAGCTAGTCGAGAACTGCACGATGCTCAACCCGGATGTCAAGGTGGTGAAGACCAGGTCTGAGGCCGTTCTAGACAAGCCTGAACTCATCCGAAAGAAGAGGGTGCTCGTCGTGGAAGATGGCCCGTCCGTCACGCATGGGGGACTTTCGGTCGGAGCCGGGGCAGTCGCTGCGAAGTCAGTGGGCGCCACCCTTGTGGACCCGAAGGACAGGGCGGTTGGTTCGATAAAGAACGCCTACTCCAGGTTCCCGAAACTCGGCAAAGTCTTGCCTGCATTGGGTTATAGCGAGGGGCAGCTCAAGGAGCTGGAGAAGAGCATCAACGCGGTCGAGTGCGATGCTGTGGTGCTGGGGACGCCTTCGGACCTGACGAAGATGATTAACATCAGAAAGCCTGTGGCGCGGGTAAGTTTCGAAGCCTTCGAGGTGGGGAGGCCGACGCTTGACGAACTAGTAGACGTCAAGGGTCTGAAGGACAGGCCCCGAAAGTAGATTAGCGGTCACGAAAGAAACCATAAAGCCACCGTCGGTCGGCCTTAACCGTATGGGGACGTAGCCCAGCTTGGTGAGGGGCAGGTGTACAACTTCACCCTGGAAAGGCAGGGCGACAGGCTCCAGTGCAACAAAGATTACAGCCGCTGACACGGAAACGTGGATGAATGAGCTTTGGAGCGGCCCAAGAAACCTGTAGACCGCCGGTTCAAATCCGGCCGTCCCCACTCCGACTTAGTACTCGACCGATTCTTTGCTGTTTGCACGTCGCGAAGCCACAACAATGGACTTCACAATACTACCTACGGCATAGGAGAATACTCCGTAGCCTAGGTTGGAATGAGGATTGTATGCGAAATCCTGTCTCAGTTTGAAGAGAACGCTCAGAACTTGCCTCCTGACAGTATCGTCAATTCTGCTCGGCGAAAGCCGTTCCCAGTCTCTCACAAATCTCGTTTGAATCACTACCTTGCCATCTCTTGTAAAGAGGTCCCGGCCCTCTTTGGACGGTTCGACTAGTACAATATCGCCTAGGCCAAGATCCTTTCTCGCGATGGTGTACGCAATCTCGGCGCCCAGTCTTCCGAGTTCGTAGTTAGAGCCTCGGCGTAGCATTTCTGATTCCAACTGTCTTTCCAATCTTACCTCGTTAACTTGAAAGACCCGGAACGCGCCGGCGGCGTGGAATTGATTCTCGATTTCCTCCAGTCCGCTTGACTGATAGAAATCAGAAGGTTCCCGAAGGTATTTTGTCAAAACGTCAACTTCTCCCCCACCTGCATTCTTGACAAACCGCGTCCTCATGCCATCTGAGGAGACAAAGAGAATTCTTTCGAATTTGTCGCCATATTTTACGCCCAACCACATCGCCTTGTGCCCATCGTGGTTCATTCTGATGACTCTAGTCTGACCGAAGAGATCGTTCACTTCGAAATCAAGAGTTGTTCTGCCTGAATTGAAACCGAGTGATTCGTGCGCAGAACCAACAATCGAGAAATTCGTTACCCCCTCGAGGGGAGGTATTTGGTTGAAGTTCAATTCAAGCTTGTTGCTAACGATAGAGACGCTGCCCAATTCCACTTTGCTTGAGAGCCAATCCTTGAAGCTAGGATTCATGAGAGATAACTTGGGCAGGTTTCTTACGAACTCCCCCTCACTGAGGAGATGGACGCAGAGTTGAAGGACGTCACCCGGTACTGCTATGTCGTTTGGAACTGTTGCTCGCCAGCCCTTCCCGCCCTTGTAGAAATGGTACAGAACCGTGTTGGCATCTTCATAGGAAACACTCAGCACGGCTGGAACGAAAGCTTTGAAACGAGGAATTACCTTCTCAAGAATTTCAGCTTTCAGATAACTCATCCTGCCCGAACCAGAAAACAAGAATAGTGAACCGTCTCTCCTCACCTTCACCGTGAATCTCCCGTCGGGTGTGTTGCAAGCAGCGTGCGGCTTACCGACTTCGACATTGGAGTGAGATTGAAACGGGACTACCTTGGCCTCTGACTCGTAACTCTCCACACTCGCCGACGTCAAGGATGATACAAATTGCCCTCGATGGAATTCTGCTGGATAAGCGATTCAGTTGGGAACCGACGTAGATGAGGAGACTATCCTGAAACTATTAGTTCGACGGCAGAGGCGAGTCAACAGTCGATTGGTTCATAAAACGTTTGATGACACAGCAACGTGGATGATTAGGCATTGGAGCTGCAGAAACCTGTATACCGTCGGTTCGAATCCGACCGTCCCCACACGCCCGATTTGTTCCGTCGCACGTTCAAAGTCTTAGGATTAAATAGCATGATGAAGCTAGAACAGCGCAGGCATGAACACGAGGGCATCTGCGTTCGCCGTATTGCTCTCCGTCATGGTATTCTTGGTCCCTGCTGTTTCTGCGACCGGGTCCAGCACCTATCTTACCACCGGACTGGTCGCTTCAGACGCAGCTCAGTCGACGCAGGGAGGCTTTCAGGGGGTCTCCGTAACGTACCGAAGTACGTTCGCGAATTCCCTCTTCGTTCTCATCTACGTCGACCTGACTAATTCCGTCGGCCAGACGGTCTACGTAACGACTGCTGGCACGTCTATGGGTGCAGGACTGAACAGCACAACCTTCTTCGGGTTCACCGGACTGGCTCATGGGACATACACTGCATTCCTCTTTGCGGCCACGGGCGACGGAGTCCCAGTGTCGAATTTGACCAGCGTGAAGGTGACTCTGTAGGATGCACACGCTTGGGGACGAGCAGGCAATGAAGGTCATCCTAGTAGCGGGCATCTTCGCACTGTTGCTGGTGCAGCCGGCCTATTCTCAAACCACTTATACCATTACAGTGAAGACTGACGCAAGTTCGTACTCCGGGACGCAATCAGCCACGGTCTCAGGCTCGGTCACTCCTGCCCCAGGGCCGAACACTGCGGTTACGGTGAAGGTAATCAACCCAGCCGGGTCTGTGGTCGTTGCAGGCTATGCGTCGGTAAACCCGACCACTGGAGCCTATCAATTTGGCTTTGTGACTGGCGGCTCGTCGGCCTGGAGGGCGGGGACCTACACGGTCAACGCGACCTGGGGAGCCTATCCGCCGACCATTCATGGTGCCGCAACATTCACGTACGCTTTGACCACCACTACAACCTCCACGAGTTCGACGACAACAAGCTCAACAACGACAACGACGAGCTCATCCACGACGAGCACGACCACCACCACGAGTAGCACCTCTCGGTCAAGCTCGACAACCACAACCACGACGACCCCTAGCTCTTCCACGAGCACAGCCAGCTCGTCGACTACTTCGAGTTCGAGTTCCTCGAGTGGAGGAATCCCAGAGTTTCCGTTTCAGCCTCTGATCATCGTCGCATTCACTGCCATTCTCGTTTCGTTGTATTTCCTCGCGAGAAGGAACTCGGGCAGACAGAAGATGATGACGGGAATCGTACGCAAGTAGGCTCTGACTCCGGACGAAGTCTTCCACTCCAGAGACGATGTCAGACCGTCCGGGAGCGCTGTGCACTTCGCAGTACAGCGGGTCGTCGTCCCCCTGCGTTGTTGGAATAGACATACAGCAGGACGACGTAGAAGCCGACGAACATCGCGTAGCCGACCCAGTTGTGCAGTGCTAGGAGGGAATCTTGTCCGAAGTCATATCCCACCCATATCAGCAGGCTGATCCTCACAACGTTCAGGAGAACGAGTGCCACCACCCCCACGATAGCGATTTTGGTTGTGTAAAGCAACGGCCCCCTGAAGTCCACATACATCAGCCCGAGAAGTCCCAGGAAGGTCGTGATCGAGTAGATGCTTGAGCAGCCTGGAGTCACCACTCCGGTGACCTGACTCCCCCCAACCCTCGACGCGAATCCGAACAAGACCCCCTGCCACGTGATAGGTAATCCCCCCACGCCCGTGATCCACGCGCTCATGGATGCAGATAGCGACGCGAGGGGCTCTCCGAACATTGACTGAAGCTGGACCGGGGCAACTATGCCGACGACGTACACTGAGGCGTAAGGTAGCATGAACCGCAGGGTGGAGGGATTCACAAGCAGCGACATGCCGTAGAACACGAGCACGATGGTGACCCCAGCCAGCTCGATCGCGGCGTATGTCGAGAGGGGGCTGAATGCCAAGGCCAACTGCTGAAGGACGAGGGGGGACGCAACGAAGAGCGCCCCCGCCACCCTCCTTCGGGGGAACGACGAGAAGCCCTGCTCATCCTGAAGAAGTCCGTGAAGGTCGTTCCACCGGAGAGCGAACACGAGGATGAGGAGCGCAGCGAAGGGTATTGCCGAGTAGACCGTTCCGAAGGTGTCTACCAGCAGTCCACCCAGGTTCGACGAGAGCGCCACAATCTGCTGATAGTAGACTGTGAGGCTCGACCCGACAGAAAGCCCCGTCCACAGGAGAAACCTCTGCGTCCCGTGGTCAGGTCCCTTCAACGCTGCGCCGCGAACGAGTCCAGTTGAACTAAAAACCATTCGGCCTGTCCACGTTCGGCGACCCGCGCCCGGCCTTCATGGTGACACGAAGTGGGGTACCCCGTACACTCCGTCGTACCCTGGAGTGAACGTTGTCCTTCCCTCCCTCATCGAAATGATCGCTTCAGAGATGGTCTTCTTGGTGACCTTGTTCAGCTGTTCCGGGCTGATTTCGAGGAGGACGGCCAGTTCACTCCCAAAGGCGTTGATCAGCCTGTCTTGCTCTTCAATCACCCGCTCGACGTAGAGGCGGTTCACTCCGGTGGCGACTGAGATGACCTCGTACAAGGGAAGTAGGCCCTTGTACGGAATCGCGCCGGGAGGCCTGTGTCCCTCTGGACGGTCGGCGAGCTGCTCGAGCCGCCCCATGACTCCGACCGTCACCTTCTTTCCGCACTTTGGACACACCCCCTTGACGCGGAGGAAGTCTTGGGGAGACAGAGAAACGCCGCACTTCCTGTGACCGGAGTAGTGGTACTTCCCGTAAGCAGGGTCTACCTCTATCGTGAACTTGAATCTCACTGGGTCCTTCTGCCGAATCGCATCGAAGACGCTCCTGTAGTCCAGATTCTCCAGGTCGAAGACGTTGGCCTCCCTCCCCAGTCTCCAGGGGTTGGGGGAATGGGCGTCAGAGTTCGAAACGAGTGCGACCCTGTCGAGAGACGAAAGCCTCCAGTTCATGGGAGGGTCGGAGCTGAGACCTGTTTCGATTGCGAAAATCTTCCCCACCTGGTCCTGATAACACTCCTTCAACGAATCGAAACCTGACCTGCTGCCAAAGACCCCGAAAAAGGGAGTCCACGCGTGGGCGGGAATCACCACGACGCCGTCTGAAAGACCAGTGAGGAGCTCCACCAACTCGGCTGAATCGATCCCGGTGAGGACCGGCCTCCCGTCGGAGCTCAGATTGCCGTACTTCGAAAGGATGCTGTTAATCTGGGCCGCCGTCTCCATGTCAGGAGAGTACACGAGGTGGTGGACCTTCCGCGTCTTCCCGTCCTGCTCGTAGACCGTGCTGACCTCCCCGGCGAGCATCCAGGTGGTTCCTCGGTATGAGTAGAGCCCAGTCCCTGAGATGGGCTCCAGCTTCGTCTTTAGCTCTGAGAACCAGACAGGGTGGGTGAAGTCCCCTGTCCCCACCAGGTTCAGGCCTTTCGCTTTGGCGCCGTCTGCGATGTGCTCGAGGTCCATGTCCCTGCTTGTGGCGAGGGCGTATTTCGAATGGAGCTGCAGGTCGGCTATGACTCGCATCGAAGGCATGAATCCGTGGTGGTTAATTAACGGGTTCGGCGGAAGGGCTTATGATGTCTGGTGGAACGGGCGGTGCCGAACCCGTGCCTTCGGCGACTGTCCCGAGGCGCGTCAAACTCCTCATCCTCACGCAGGTCATCAACACTCTCAGCTTCGGATACTTCCTGATCTATCTGACCGCTTACTTGACCGAAATCAACAGCGCCAGCTACGCCGGAGTAGTGGGTGCCATCCTCGGGGTGGAGGGAATCGTCGTGATTTGCGCAGGAATTCCGTTTGGCATCCTCTCCGACCGCTGGGGACGCAAATGGTTCCTGATCGTGGGGAACCTTCTCATGGCTCCGACAATCCTTGTGTTCGCGCTGACCATGGACGTGGCGCTCCTGCTCCTTGCCGCTGTCATCGGCGGTGTTGCCGAGGCGTTGTCTCTTTCTTCCTGGAATGCCATCATAGCGGACCAGACCGACTTGGGGAACAGAGACGCGGCGTTCTCCCTTTCGTTCATAGTTAGCAACGTCTTTCTTTCTTTGGGGATGGCCTTGCCCCTCGCGTTCCCGATTCTGGAGGTCGCTTTGGGGATAGGGTCGACCCCGATGCACATGGGTTCCCTGTTCCTGCTCGGCCTTGCGAATTTCGCATCCCCTGTGCTGATTATCATACTTCTCAAAGGCTACGAAGAAAGAATCGCGCCGGTCGACAGGGCATCCCGGTCGAGTGACATGAAACTTGTCCTGAAGTTCTCTGGCATGAACGGGATCATAGGCCTCGGAGCCGGTTTGATAATCCCGTTGATGGGAACCTGGCTGTGGCTGAAGTTCACGGTGCCTGACAACATCAGTGGCCCGTTTCTGGCAGTGGCTGGCATGACAATCGCGTTCTCAGCTGTTGGCAGTGCGAGGCTGTCTGCAAGACTCGGTCGACTCCGGGCGATGCTTCTTGCGACCGGGAGTTCTGTGCCTTTCATGCTCAGTCTGGCGCTCATACCCAACGTCTTCCTGGCCGGGGGCGTCTACATAGTCAGGGCGGCCCTGATGAACATGTCAGCCCCTCTGATGGATTCGTTTGTAATGAGCATAGCCCCTCAGATGAGAGGGTTGGCGAGCTCAATCAGCGCCATAGTCTGGAGGCTTCCGAACAGCATCAGCACGATTCTTGGCGGGCTCATCTTGGCGTCGGGTCAGTACGACCTTCCGTGGTTGTTGGCGTCTATCCTGTACGTGGTTGGCATTGGGTTGATTTACACGTACTTCAAGAACGTGAAACCGAGGGGGTAGTCTTGCTTGCGGCAGACAGGGGTTAGGTTATTCATTGGGGCCTAATAGGATGAACTCGAAAACGGCTCCCAGGGCGTCGAGGCTAGGACGCTCGTTCTTCGAGGATTATTCGCCTTCGGTGGCAAGGCGACTCTTGGGCAAGGTCTTGGTCAGGGTGGTGGACGGCAGAAGGCTCTCAGGCAGGATTGTGGAGACTGAAGCGTACAGGGGGAACAGGGACCCGGCGAGTCACGCGTTCACAGGGAGAACTCCCCGAAACGCTGTCATGTTCGGGGAGGCTGGGTACGCGTACGTATACTTACTTGTTCGAGACGAATTGGTTTCCTCCGAGGTAGAACCTCCAGGGCAGTCGACCGCCTCTGCTAAGGCCGATTCGCTCACTTGCTATCGTGGAGATTGTCCCTTTTTGAGGCAATCCGCCGATGTAGAGATCGCCTTTCGAAGTCAAGTCAATCCCGTTGAGTTTCCCAGTAATTCTCAGGGCTTGTGTTAGTTTGCCTGGACCATTCGTCAGGGTCGTCCCTTCCTTTCCGTTGCGATGTTTCTTCATCAATTCTTCGCCAGAAAGGGGCTGCAAAGCTCGAATGAGAACAGCCCCAGGGGTTCCCGCAGGTTCGGCAGTCACATTGAGACACCAGTTCACTCCGTACGCCAGATAGATGTATGCGAATCCGGCACGTTCAAACATCAGATGATTTCGTTGTGTAATTCCCCTGTACGCGTGACTTCCGGGATCATCACGCCCTCCGTAAGCCTCTGTCTCTACAATCTGTCCAACAACCAGCGAGTCACCCAAGCGCCTAACCACGACATTACCCAGCAGATCTCGTCCGACCTGAACTGTGTTCCTCTCATAAAACGCTCTCGTGAGGGGGTGGTAATCCATGGATGTCTTTCCCACCGCTGTCCGATAGATAACTACGTCCCAACGGTGTTAGGCTATACTCGAACGGCTCGGTGATTCTTGAATGGTTTCTTACCAGTAGCCCTCTTTCGTACAACCCCTTCAACAGTAGCCTAGTGTGTTGCCAGGTCCTTCCCATGCCGTGAGCTACCAGACCCGTCGTCAATGGTCGATTGACGAGCAAGGTGAGAACCTTTCTTTGAGTTGAGAAACCTCTTCGAAAGTTCCTCTCGATTGCCTTGGACCTCTCGCGTTCTCTCGCATCGGGGGAACTGCGTCTTTCCTTGTGCACAGCTCTTGCGTAGCTGATTGAATTGAGACGGGTCATGCGAATGCCTTCGGAGCGGAGCCAAGGATACGACGCTTCGTGTCTGTCCCCTCCCCTTTTCTGAACCCCAATTTCAGAGTTCATTATCGCAAGAAATTCGTTGCCAGTCATCCGGTCTTCCAAATAATCGATTGTGGCTCGCGCTTGCTCGGCTTTGATTCTGAGAGAGGGAAGGAGGTTCTTCAGAACCTGCAAGATTTGAAGATTGGAGACGAAAATCAGCCGACTTATCCTGCCACCCCTTTCTGTCCGGGGAGTTCCTCCTTGGATTCCCTCGCTTTGAAGATGCGAATTCACCCGTTCGAGTATGGGTCGATATGCCTGGGTAAAACTGACCATTAGGTCGATTGAAAACTTCCGCGAAGTCAAAGCGATGGAACCTTCACCATCGAAAAAACCTCCTATCCATTCACATGAGGGCGGGTTAGACTCGTCCGAGTTAACGAGGGCATCCAATGCCGTCGATCCACCGTAGCGGCTTCAATATTAGGTAGGCCGCAGTCCGCGCACCCATTAGCCCAGAGTCAACTGAAAGTAATGCCAGAACCCATAACTACGGCGGAGGCCGACGCCGAAGTCGTGGGGTCGTCGGCTAGTCTGGTCTAGGCTTTCAGCCTTGGGAGCCCATCTGGATTCACTGATCCTGTGGGCCGAGTCCGCTGAAGATCCCCGGTTCAAATCCGGGCGACCCCAATCGCGTCAGCCACTTCTTGAATTGGTTCAATCCACAGTCTCTTGAAGGTCCGACGTCTCAGGAAACACGGTAGGGGTCCCTCCTTCCGAGAGACTCCTCCCTAAAGCTGAATTTCTCTCGTCATAATGTTAAATACAATTGACAACGACCTCTCGACCTGGGTTGCAGGCAGCTCCGAGAAGGGTCAAGACGATTTACAGCGTAATCGCATCTCCGCAGAGGCTGGAAATCCTAAGGATACTGAACATCAAGGGTCCTCTGACCTACAGCGCTCTCAAGACGCTCGCCGGCTTCAAGTCGAAGAAGGAGTCAGGCAAGTTCGCGTACCACCTCAGGAAGCTCGTCAAGCAACTGCTCATACAGCTGAACAGGCAGGAGCGGAAGTACACGGTCACCAATCTTGGGAGGCTGGTCCTGAATCTCACGCGACAGATAGAGGAACAGTCGCTGGTTGAGAGCGGCAAACTCTACGTCAGGACGTCACACCAGACGATGGAGGAGTTCAACGCCAACAAGATCCTCCAGTCCCTCGTGAAAGAGGCCGGGATGCCCGTCGAGCTGGCTCAGAAGATAACAAGCGAGACCGAATCCAGGATATACAAGTTCCAGACGCAGTACCTCACCGCCCCCCTGATCCGCGAAGTGGTGAACGCCCTACTGGTGGAGCACAGTCTTGAGGAGTACAGGCACAAACTGACCAGGCTCGGTATGCCGATTTACGACGTGACCCAGCTGCTGGGCAAGGCTGGGGACGACGGCGGGAGCGTAGAAACTCTCGTCCACCAGACAGGGAAGCAGGTCTTCTCAGAGTACCTTCTGCTGGAGCAGCTACCCAGAGACGTGGCCGACGCCCACCTATCAGGGGACATTCACATCACCAATGCAGGGACGTGGGGACTGACCCCGGATACGGTCTTCGTCGACCTGATCTCGATGAGGAACGCAGGGCTGAATCCTAGGGGGAGGATAGTCAACTCGGCGATGATACCGAGCCCTGAAAGCGCCGAGAGGGCGCTCAACATAGTCCTCAACCTGTCGTCCATGCTCTGCAGGGAGGTCTCCGACGAGATTACGTTCAGGAACTTCCTCCAGTACGTAGGACCGTTCTGCAAGTCGAGGGGGAAGCGCGAGCTGGAAGGCCTCTTCCTCAGGTTCTTCGAGACGGTCAGCACCCCCATTGCCGGGACCGGGATACCTTCGGTGAGCATAGAGCTCAACCCGTACCGGCACGACGACGTAGCAAGAGACGTCATGGACAAGGCGCTCGACGCTGCTCTCGGTGCATACAGGACCTTCGTGGAGGAGACCCCGAGGCCCGACGTCAGGCTCCTGCTGGCGAAGCCGAACAGGGTGGACGAGACCCAGACCTTGAAGCTCGCCGCTGCTACCATCTTCAACGGAGGCCGGATAGCGTTCTTCTCCTCGGACCAGCGCAGGAGCTTCCTCGGGCTCAACGCCAACGTTCTTCCGCAGGAGCTCCAGGCCGACAACATCAGCGTGCTTCATGGGCTGAGTCTCAACCTCCCGAGGCTCGCCTACGACTCGAACCAGGACGAGACCTATTTCAGGGCGAAGCTGGCCCTCTTGATAGGGGTGGCGGCTGACGCCCTCTCGACGCGGAGGAGGCTCATCGAGAGGACCCTCAAGAGGGGGCTCCTCCCCTCGCTAGCCGGTGGCTCGGACGCAGTCACCACCGACACTATGCCCCTGATCATGAACATGGTCGGGCTCGAAGAGACGCTCGCGAGCCTGATCAGGGACCCCACGATCGGTTCCAGGTACGAACTTGCAGAGAAGATAGTCCAGACCGCGACTCAGGTTGCATTAGACAAGTCGTCCAAGAACGACAGGCTCGCTGTGGCCATGCTCGACCTCGACGGCGCGTTCCGGCTCGCGACCCTCGATTCAGAGAAGTATGGGAAGGCCAACCTTCAGCCGTTGCAGAAGGGGGCTTACAGCCAGTCGCCGAGGCTGACCCTGGCAGACCTGGAGAACCCCGAGAAGGTGGAATACATGACCAAGTTGTCGAATGGGCTGATGGGCGGGCTTTCCCTGACGCTTGACGGATCAGCCGAGGAGGTGAGAGGGATTTACAGCACGATACTGAACGCGACCCCAAAGCTTCCGTACTTCAAGGTGGACAGGACGATCTCGGTCTGCAGGAACTGTGGTACGAAGCTCCCTCAGAAGGCTGTTCGGTGCAAGAAGTGCAAATCCGTTGCCACCCTCCAGTATTCGACAGCACTCTGAGCCGCGTGAATTACCTTTACATCCTGTCAAAAAGAGTTCACAGATGAACGCTTCATGTTGCCTCCAATCCTCGGCCATCCGCCAGATTTGTCAACAGGGAATTAGCCAAGAGTGAAATATATATCGTAGAGGATGGCTTCGAGGCTAAGGATTATGACGTCAATTGTTGAGAATCCACGTGATTCTGCGGATGCAGAGGAACAGGGAGAGATCAAACTTCCGCCGGAGTCTCTTGCAGCGTTCGGAGGAGATGAACTGCGTGCGAGAGTCTTCTATGAAAAATACGCACTGAGGGACCAGTCAGGCAGACAGGTCGAGAAGACGCCTGATGAGCTCTGGCGCAGGGTGGCGACGGAGCTCGCCTCGCCAGAGAAGGACCCTGAGAAAAAGAAGGAATGGGCGACGAAGTTCTACTGGCTGCTTCAGGACTACAGGTTCGTCCCTGGGGGCAGAATCCTGTTCGGCGCAGGGCAATCCAGGAAGTCGACGCTCCTCAACTGCTTAGACGGAGACACGGAAGTCCTGGTCAGGCAGACAGTTGAGACAGAAAGGAAGACCCTTGGCTTCAACAACTCGCTAGTTGCGGTAAGCACCCAGGCCATGGTGAGTGTCAGCAAGGTCAAGATTAGAGACGTCGTCGGCATGCAAGTTGAAGTGCTTACGAGGGAAGGGTGGAAGCCCGTCGTCTTCAAGCCATACGGCAAACAGGAGGTATTCAGAGTAGTCCTCAGGAACGGAGACGAATTCATAGCTACCGCAAATCACGAATGGCCCGTCTTCTATCGCAAGAAGCAGAGACCATCCAAGGTTACTACCACGAACCTCAGAGGAAAGCTACTTCTCATTTCGCTACCTGAGAGACCCGAACTCAACCAGGACTACCGTGATGGAGTAGTTCATGGGGTCATCTTCGGCGATGGCCAAAAGAATCGAGCGGCCACGACATACGCAGTTTACCTGTTCGGAGACCAGCGAGAACTCGTGTCTTACCTCAAGGATTACGGACATGTTGTCGAATATTCCGGCGACAACCCGACACTCAAGGGTGCGCTATTCGTCGGAGGAATCAGGTCTCAATTCAACCTCAAGGCAATTCCGTCATCCAAGATGTCAGCCTCCTACTGGTACGGATTCATATCCGGTCTAATAGCAACTGATGGGCACTGCACATCCAACGGCCAAGTCGGCATTGATCAAGCGGGCTTGAGCAATCTGAAGACAATCAGAGAGCAAGCCGCAAGGGTGGGAATGTTTCCAAACCGGCTCTTCAAGTCAAGGGAATTGAATCCCTACAGTGGGCGGCCGAGTTCCCTCTACCGCTTTAACATATCGAAATTCTCACTGACAGAGGCTGACCTGCTCAGGAGTGACCACAAACTGAAGTTCTCCAAGAGGCGGATAACACGCAAGGTGGGAGACCACATCTCTGTGAAGGAGGTGATACCCCTCAATGAAGAAAGGACAGTCTACTGCTGTACGGAACCTGTTACGCACACCTTCACCGTGGGCAACGGCATCCTGACAGGAAACTGTTACTTCTTCAAGATAAGGGAAGACTCCATCGAAGCGATCTTTGATTGGTGCAAGGAGGCGGCAAGGACCTACAGCTTTGGAGGAGGGGTAGGGACAGACATTTCAGTCCTGAGGCCGAAAGGGGCCCCGGTCAACAACTCGGCGATCTACAGCTCTGGGTCAGTCTCTTTCATGGAGCTACTGTCCACCACGACGGGGACGATAGGCCAGGCCGGCAGGAGGGGGGCGCTCATGATAACCCTGAGGGTCGACCACCCGGACATAGGCGACTTCATCAACGTCAAGCGGGACCTGAAGAAGGTCAACTATGCGAACATCTCCGTGAAGATCACAGACGACTTCATGAGGGCGGTCGAGTCCGACGGGGACTTCCTTCTCCGGTTCAAGAACGAGAAGGCCGAGATAATGAAGACGGTCAGGGCCAGAGACGTCTGGAAGTCGCTGGTCAGGGGCGCTTGGGAGTCGGCGGAGCCGGGGGTCATCTTCTGGGATACGATGAAGAGGGAATCGACAACCGAATACAACGGGATGGAGGTGGAGGGGGTCAACCCGTGCAGCGAGCAGACTCTGGAGAGTTACGGGTGTTGCTGCCTCGGCTCGGTGAACCTGAGCGCGTTCGTCAAAGAGCCTTTCACTGAAAGGGCGAGCATAGACGAGGTCTCTCTCACGCAGGCGTGCCAGTTCGCGGTCAGGTTCCTTGACAACGTCCTCGACTACAACGCCGAGAGGCACCCGTTGCCGCAGCAGAAGAAGGCGTCGCTATGGAGCAGGAGGATCGGGGTGGGAGTAACCGGCCTGGGTGACATGCTGATCAAGCTGGGCCTCAAGTACGACGACGATTCGACCATGGGGTACGTCGACCACCTGTTCGAGAGGATCAAGAACATCATCTACGACTACTCGACCGACCTCGCGAAGGAGAAGGGGAGCTTCCCCGCCTTCGACGCCGAAAAACACCTGGCGCAGCCCTTCATAAAGAGGCTCGACGAAAAGGTCAGAGAGAAGATCAGGACTCAAGGGATCAGGAACGCAGCGATAACCACAATCCCACCGGTGGGCTCGGGCTCGATTCTGGCCGGATGCTCGAGCGGGGTAGAGCCGGTCTTCGCCCTTTCCTACACGAGGAGGAGCAAGTCCCTTAGCGAAGGGGAGTTCAAGGTCTTCCACCCTCTGGTCAAGGAATACATGCAGCTGACGGGGTCGGCCGACGAAGGGCAACTCCCCAGCTATTTTGTCACTTCTCACCAGATAAGGGCCGAGATGAGGGTGAAGATGCAGGCCACGATCCAGAAACACATCGACACTGCCATCTCGAGCACCGTCAACCTGGCGCAAGGGATAACCCCTGAAGAGGTGGAGAAGATCTACCTCATGGCCTGGAGGATGGGATGCTTCACGAAAGGCAATGATGTTTATACCAAGACGGGCCTAAGAGACATCTCGGAAATTTCGGCTGGTGATGAAGTCCTCTCCCATGACGGCCAGTACCACAGGGTAACTGAAACCTACCAACTGCCTCCAGAGGCCCGGAGGTTCGTAAGGCTCGACATCCAAGGCATGGAAGATCTTGTGGCAACCGCAGAGCACCCAGTTCTTGTTCTACGCCCGACAGCAAGAAGTTGGCAGAAGAAGGCATGGGCAGATCAAGAGCACCAAATGACTTGGCTGAAGATGGCGGATATCCAAGTCGGCGATCACGTCTTACAGCCGAGATTCAAATTCGAAAACGAGAGGGTCGAAAGCATCATAGTTTCTGACCACGTCGACAGCCTGGTCCGCGATGGAACAGCATTTCCATATCGCACCCTGCCATGGAAGAAGGGCAAAACCGTAATCGCCGCCCACTCAAACGGCATCAAGAACGTGGTACCGATAGACGAAAATCTCGTATGGTTCCTCGGTTGGTTCACTGCAGAAGGACACTTCGACGGCCGTTCGTACGTTCGAATGACCCTCAGTCCCAAAGAAGGAGACATCGCAGACCGGCTGCAAAAGATTGTCCTCGAGAAATTCGGGCTCAGAGCAAGAAGGGAAATCATTCGCTCTGGTGGAACTTCGCTGAGGTTGCAGTGGGGGAGCCGTGTCTTTAGTCAGTTCCTTTCGCAGCAAGTGGGACGCGGGGCTCAGAACAAGCACCTCCCGGAGTGGTTCACTAGAATCTCGCCCGACCTCCTTGAGACGCTAATCAAGGCCTGGTCTTCTGGCGACAGCGACGGGACAGCCAATGGAGGGGTAACTTTCTCCAAGCGCTTATGGAGGGAGGTCTTCATGGCGCAAGCCCAATTGTCGCGTCTAACGATGCGACTCAGCCAAAGAAAATCAGGTCTGTATCAGATCACAGAGGGCGACATAGGCTACACAGGCAAAGCGTGGGGCGAGTTCCTTTGCTACAGAGTAAAGGGGAAGTCGGATTTCTTCAGTTCTGAGCCAGTCTACAATTTCGCCGTCGAAGGAGCTGACTCCTATGTCGTAAACGGAGTGACTGTGCACAATTGCAAGGGCATCACAGTCTACAGGGAGGGGAGCAGGGAGGGGATCTTGGAGACCGAGAAGATGGTGAAGAAGGCCGACGCCCCCAAGCTGAACTTCGAGAGGCCCAGGTTGATGGAGGGGAGGACCTTGAAGCTGAAGCTCCCCCAAGGCGGGCTCTACCTGACAGCGAACCTCGTCGATGGCGAGCTCAAGGAGGTGTTCGTCACCCTCGGCAAGTCGGGAGGGGACGAAAAGGCGGACGCGGAGGCGCTCGGGAGGCTGATCAGCCTATATCTGCAGCATGGAGGAGACACGCAGAGCGTCATCTCGACCCTGAAGGGGATCAAGGGGAAGTACGTCTCGTGGGACGAGGGGACCCAGTTGCTGTCCATACCGGACGCGATAGCGAAGGCCCTCGAGCTGCTGACCCTCAACCACGTGGTGAAGGAGCCGGACGCTCCCATGCAGACTGTGGGGACAGACCGCGTCTCTCAGGGTGCAACCTGCCCCGACTGCCACGAGAGCGCGTTGGTCTTCGAGAACGGGTGCTATCGCTGTGGCAACTGCGGATATTCAAAGTGTGAGTAGACCATAGGGACCGGGAACCTCCGGTCCTCACAACCGATTTAACAGCCGTCTCGGTGGCAGCTCAGGGTTGGCCAACCAGAAGAGGAGGAACCCGGTCCTTGCCGTGATCGTCGTCACCCCACTCGTCATTGCGCCGCTGGTCCTGCTTGGCGTCTACCTGGGGTACTATGTCGGAGATGCTGTGGGGTACTCGAAGACCATTCTGGCCATCGTATTCTCGACTGTCGGGTTCCTGGTTTCAATAGCCATCCTCGTGAGGGTGATAACGGCCCTGGTGACGAGGAGCAGCTGGGCTAAGAGCTGACCTTCTTCAGCGCCTCGGTCTTGGCTCTCGTGACCTTGGCTTTCAGGTCTGCGACCGATTGATTATGAGTCTCCTCGACCTGCTCTGCCACCGTACTGAACTGCTCCTCGACTATCTCTCCGCTCATTGCGCCGCCTTCCTCTCCAGGACCTTCTTTACATGCTTTAGTCTTGTGAACTCCTCCCTCTCCCTCTCCTCAAGGGTCTGCTGGATGTAGCGGATGGAGGTCTCGTACCTTGGAATGATCATGTATTCCAGGGCGTTGAGGAGCCGCTGGGTCCGTTCGAGCTCCTTCGCGAGTCTGAAGATGGCGTTCTCGAATTCCGCGGCTTTGAAAATCGAAGGCAGGACCTTGCGCATCTTCATCGACGCCATGTCGACCGCCACGTTTGTGTCAGCGAAACCATACGTCATTCCGACCTCGTTCTCGGATAGGGTGATGGAGGGCACGTCTACGTCGACGATCCGCCTGACGTTGACGACTGCGTCGACCATAGGAGGGGTGTTTGCTGCAATCCCCTCTAGCCTGAGCGGGCCCAACTTGAGATAGGCGTCGTAGAGGGCCAGGTACGCGTCGGAGAGGGGTTGTGAAATCTGGTCCCTGGCTTGGGTTGCCTGCTGGATCATCTCGTCGAGTCGTTTCAGTAGGACGTCTCGCTTGTCGTCGAGGACCTTCTTGACCCTCACCGCAGTCTGGAGCCTCTTCCTTGTCCCGATCAGTTCGATCTTCGTCGGGAGGACGTTGGAGCCGGATGCTACGGACATTCTACCCAGCCGACTTTTCAGTCACGTAGTGCTTCTCGATGAACTCTTCCTTGATGTTCGTGAGTTCGCTCTTCGGCAGTATCGAAAGCGTCTCCCAGGCTATACGGAGGGTGTCCTCAAAGGTGCGGTTCTCGTCATAACCCTGGCTGAGGTAGTTCTTCTCGAACGCGTCGCCGAAGGTGAGGTACTTCAGGTCAGAGCTGGTGAGGCCTGACTTGCCGACGATCTCGGCAAGAGCCCTGAGCTCTGTCGCCCTGGCATACGCGTTGTAGAGCTGGTTGCCGACCTGGTGATGGTCGGGTCGCGCCTTCCCCTGCTTGATCACGTACCCGAGAGCCGGGCCCATCAACCTGCTGAGGCTAGAGAGGACGTACACCGGCGGGTAGATACCCTTCCTGAAGAGCTCCCTCCCGAGGAAGACCTGCCCCTCGGTGATGTATCCGGTGAGGTCAGGGATGGGGTGCGTCACGTCGTCGCTCGGCATCGAAAGAATCGGCATCTGGGTGATGCTCCCTTTCTTCCCCTTGAGCCTCCCAGCGCGTTCGTAGATGGTGGCGAGGTCGGTGTAGAGGTATCCCGGGAAGCCCTTCCTCCCCGGAACCTCCTCTCGGGCCGCCGAAATCTCTCTCAGCGCCTCCGCGTAGTTCGTTATGTCTGTTATTATCACGAGGACGTGCATGTCCAGCTCGAAGGCGAGGTACTCAGCAGCAGTCAGGGCGACACGAGGGGTGATGATCCTCTCAATCGCCGGGTCGTCCGCGAGGTTAAGGTAGAGGATGCTCCTCCTTATCGCGCCGGATTCGGCCAGTGTGCGCTGGAAGAAGGCGGCTTCGCTGTGGGAGACTCCTACAGCCGCGAAGACGACTGCGAATTCTTCCCCCCCGCCCGCCACTGTGGCCTGCCTCGCGACCTGTGCCGCGAGCATGTTGTGAGGCATCCCGGCGCCGGAGAAGATCGGGAGCTTCTGTCCCCTCACGAGGGTCAGCATGCCGTCGATCACGGAGACTCCGGTCTGGATGAGGTCTGTCGGGTAGTCCCTGCGCTCCGGGTTGATGGGAGCACCGTTCACGTCGAGGAACTTCTTCGCCATGGGCTCTGGGAGCCCGTCCTGGGGCCGGCCGAGGCCATCGAAGACCCTCCCCAGAAGCTGGTCGGAGACCGGGAGCTCCATCGTCCGGCCGAGGAACCGCGCCTTGGTGCCGCTGACCGAGAGCCCCGAGGTCCCTTCGAAGACTTGGACGACGGCCCTTCCGTAACCGGTCTCAAGGACCCTCGCCAGCCTCTTGTTTCCGGAACCGTCTTCAATCTCGACTAGCTCGTCGAAGGCCGCCCTGTCCACCCCGTCGACGACCAGTAGCGGCCCCCTGATCTCAGCGACCTTGCTGTACTCCAAGCCAGAGGAGGACTTGCTCAAGCAGCCCTGACCTCCGTGAGACCGCTGATGGAGGCGAATTCGTCGAGCATCTGTCTTGAGAGAGCGTCCAGCTTGTCGAGTTCCTCGCTCTTTATCGCGAACTTGGCCCTCAGCATCGGGGCGATGACCTGCATCCCCCTGATCTTTGCCAGGGGGGCCCCGTTACGCAATGCTTTCAGCGCCTCCTGGTGGTACTGAACGAACATCTTCATCATCCTGTACTGCTTCTGGGGGCTGCAGTAGGCGTCCACGTCGTCGTAGGCGTTCTGCTGTAGGAACCCTATCTGTATCATCCTCGCGACATCGAGTATCAGTTTCTCCTCGTCCGGGAGCGCCTCGGGACCGAGGAGCCTGACGATTTCCTTGAGCGCGTCCTCCCTCTGCAGGATGCCGTAGGCTTCGGCCCTGACAGAGAACCAGTCTTTGGCAACCCTTTCGCCCCACCATTTGCTCACGGATTCTGTATAGCCCGAATACGACGTCATCCAGTTGATTGACGGGTAGTGCCTGGAATAGGCGAGCCTGGCATCCAGCGCCCAGAAGTTCTTCACGAACCTTATTGTCTGGGAGGTCACTGGCTCGGTGAAGTCCCCACCTGCTGGGGAGACAGCCCCGATCAGGGTGATGGAGCCTGTACGCGACGGGGTGCCTATGAGGTCGACCCTTCCCGCCCGCTCGTAGAACTCGGCCAGCCTTGACGCAAGATAAGACGGATAGCCTTCCTCCGCGGGCATCTCCTCGAGTCTTCCGCTGATCTCGCGGAGCGCCTCTGCCCACCTACTCGTCGAATCCGCGACGAGTACCGTGTCGAGGCCCATGTCCCTGTAGTACTCGGCCATGGTGACCCCAGTGTAGATGCTCGCCTCCCTGGCAGCGACAGGCATGTTGCTTACGTTTGCCACCAGGACAGTCCGTTCCATCAGAGGTCTGCCGCTCTGTGGGTCGATCAGTTCGGGGAATTCCACGAGGACTTCTGTCATCTCGTTCCCTCTCTCGCCGCATCCGATGTGGAAGACGACCTTGGCGTCGGCGTACTTCGCGATGCTGTGGAGGGAGACCGTATTGTGAAGTATCATCGGTTGATGCCCCCCGACGAAATTGTGGAAGTCGGGCACAGTTATGTCGTAGACGGTCTGCTCTCCTTCGAGTACTTCGATCATTTCAATCCTGTCGAGGAAGACGAATTGGAGAGCTTCCGCCAGCTCAGCCAGCCTTCTCGCGACACCTGCAGACGTGCCGCCCAGCTGCACCAGCTCCTGGAATTTCGCGCTGCCGAGCCGCTCCCCTCCCCTTACGTAGTTCTCGATTATCTTTCCCTTGAAACTCGCCCGGAGGAGGTTGGCGTCAATCGGGACCAAATCCCTTGTCTGACTGGTCCACTCCTTGGCAGCGTGCTCGCGAATCCCCCCTACTTTCCCGAGCTCCCCGAATGTTTGGTCGAGGCTGGTTACTTCCAGGAAATTCCTCAGCTCCTTGATGCTGCTGACGATCAGCCTGTTCCCAGCCCGCTTGCCCGACATGATCGAGTACAGCACGCCTAGCCGGCTGAGAGAGTAACTCAATCCCTCAATCATCCGTTTGGACTCCGTCCCTATCTCTATGATGCCCTCGCTGAAGGACCCGTCTCCAAGGTAGTAACCTCGAATGAAAGCCGCCAGGACTTTATCTGGGGACCTTAGAATCAGAGTGGGGATTGTTGCGTTCCGCGACTTTCGCCTCTCAGGGAACCCCAACTGGCGCAGAAGCCTAATCAGGACCATGCTGTGGACGGCCGCGCCATCGACTGTCCTGAAGCGCTCGTAGGTCACCTCGACCCCGAAGAGCAGTCGCATGAGTGATTCGAACCTCTTCAGCAAGACCTTGTCGTTGTTGAAGAAGCGTATCTCTCCGCCCGCTATCATCCCGTCTGAAAGCAGTAACCCTAGGAGTTCCGCGAAATCTTCGTCGAGGATTCTCGGAACCCTAACTGTTGCCCCTCCGCTTTCGGCAGCGAGCAGGGAGAGCGCCGGTAACTCCAACCCCGCCAGACGATAGAGTCTAGAAACGAATGATGGTGTCGGACGATTAGGACCGTTGAGATACCCCCGCACCAACCCAACTGAGAATCCTAGCTTGCCTGCAACAGCCTTGACTGACCCGTACTGCGCTGCCAGCCTTCGTATGGTGTCTTTCATGGCCTGAATAATGTGCTTTTCGGCGACGCGAGCTTCGATCGCGTAAGTGTCGATTTCCTGCAAAGAGCCAGCTATTGGGATTCTTCGGGGAGCAGCGATGAAATCCCCGACTTCCAACTGGGCTGAAGCGCGTTCCTCGAACCTTGCGTCGGGCCGGAAATAGACGAGTTTGTGGGCCGGGGTGACAGTGGCCGTCCGCCCGCTGGCCGTGATGATTCTCAGGAGCCTGTCGGTCTTTCCCTTGTACACGTGAGAGATTTCCTGCGGGACAAGTCCCGACCCGTCGAACGAGATGACGGAGACGCCCCCTGCAGTGAGGAACTCTTCGTCCGCTGAACCCTGGGCGACTGGATTGCCGCCGAACCTCCCGTAGACCTCCTCAATCGGGAGGAATCTCCCGTCGGCCAGAAGTACGGGCGTCCCTGTGGGGACGCACTTCCCCGTTCCGAAAGCCCCGGGTATTGACCCTGTCCCCCCTTTCGACATAGGGAAGAAGCAGTCAAGCACCCTCTGGCCAGTGATCAGGGGGATCTCCGGGTCGAGCCTTTCGCGGATGGGCCGCGGGGTCCTGACCGGCCATTTGTGGTAAAGCATCAGCTCGTGTTTCTTCCCCGACTTGTCCTCGGCGACGACTACGGTTTCGTCGACCTTGTACTTCCCGGTCTTGACCACGTCCTTGACCTTCGCTTTCGGCGTGGTGGGCGGGACGAGGATCTTGTGTTCAATCAGTGGAGTCTCCTGCACGCTTCCCAGGACAGTTCCGCCCTCGACCTCATCCCCCTTCTTGACGGAAGGGACGAACTCCCATTCTTTGTCGAACGGAATCGAATTCGCGCTGACCCCCCTGGTGATGAACGAGCCGGCCTTCTTCGCTATCACATCCAGCGGTCGTTGCAGGCCGTCGTAAATCGTGCCAATCATGCCGGGGCCGAGGGTCGTGGAGAGCGGTTGACCGGTGCCTATGACAGGCTCTCCGGGGCGCAGACCGCTTGTCGACTCGTATACCTGGACGAACGCGACGTCCCCGGTCAGCTTGATGACCTCCCCTACCAGCTTCTCCTCTCCCACCTGGGTGACTTCATACATGCGAGCCGCACTCATCCCGCTTGCCTTGACCGCGGGCCCGGAAATCCAGTCGATTTTTCCCTTGACCGGCAAAACAGAACCTGCTCGACCTTCGAAATTGTGGGCCTTATAACGTTTAGAGACTGTCCACTGGCCTAGACCGCCCGTTCGGCGCGGGCGAGGGCCTGTCCACGAACGAGGAATTATAACGCTGGTTTGTCTTTGAAGTCTGGGGGGAAGAGCGTTGGGGAAAGAGGACGCCTCCGGGTTCGACTCGGCAAAGGCCGAGCTGTTTGAAGCTCTAGGCCATCCGAACAGGATAAGGATCATCCAGGCTCTCGATGAAAGACCCGTGGGCTTCGCGGAGCTGAAGAAGAAGGTGGGGATGGAGAGTTCGGGGCATCTGGCTTTCCACCTGGGGAAGCTCGACCACCTTGTCGTCTTGGGGGATGATGGTCAGTACAAGCTGACCGAGGACGGAAAGGATGCGCTCAGGATGGTCAGGGCCGCAAGAGAGAAGAGCGGCGAAGTGTCGCGTAGGGGGAGAACGATTGAGGTTCGAAAAACAGTCCTCGTGGGCCTTGTCGTCTTCATCGTGATACTCGCCGCGTTCGCCGGGATTCAGCAGCTGCGGATCTCGCAGCTGTCAGCTCAACCTTCCGAGATGTCCACCCTCGCGGGGAGAGGATATTGGTACACCACACTGTCGCTTGCGGGTCTCCCTATGGACCAGAACCTTTCGTTCCTCTTTCACGGAGTCTGGTTTACGCTTGTGCCCACGGGACTCGTGGCCTTTTCCCCCGCGATTATCAACGCCGCAGGAGCCACCACCATGTCTGGAGGGCGTAATTTCACCATTATCGTGTCCAGCAACAGCAGTGTCGGAGGGGGGCAGGGGGGCGTGGCTTTCTACGTGACACCCTTGCAATTCGCCCCCAGTGAGAACGTGAAAGTCGCGTTTCCAGACGGATCCCAAGAAGTCATGCGCCTGACTTGGCCAGCGTACAACAGCGCGACTATGACGTTCTACGACGCGCATCAGACATTCCCGTGGTTCTCGTTCCACACCAACCCGCAGGCGGCGATTGTCGAAGGAAACGGGACATTGACGATGTACGTCAGCGCTGGGGAGTAGGACGCGGGTCAGCCGCTCGTCAGCATGCCAGCGACTTCCTTTCTGAGCGACGGTCTCATCCTCTCGAGTCTGGCTTCGAATGTGTTGTCAAACTTGACAGAACCGTCTGTGGTTGTGAGTACGACCCCCCCGATGGTGTCAACGCTCTTGGCGTCTTGCGTGAGCCTGGCCGCGCCCGATGCCAGCTTCTTCAGGGCCGAGGAAACATCCTTCTTGTCCTTCACGCTGCACGCCACCTTGGCCTTCGGACCGATCACGTCAACCCCTTCCTTAATCAAACGTGCCAAAGCGGTACGGTAGGGGGCCCCGGAGGCCTTCGAAACCCTCTCCATGGCAGCCTCGAACACTTCATTGACCGCCCCTTCCAGGACTCTGAGCTGGGCGTTCCGAGTTTCGAGCTCGGCCGCCCCTATTATCTGCCTTTTCAGCGACTCGGCCTGCTTGACGCTCGTCTCCAGTATCTTCGACACAGCTTCCGCCGCGTCCCTCTTGGTGGACTGGACGATCGCGAGCGCCTGACCCCTTCCTTGTTGAAGCTCGGCTAGGACCTCCCCTTCGAACTGGTCGGTGACCTTGTCAAGGGTGTCGGCAGCGGCTTTGCTCACGACAATCAGACTCCTAGTATCGCCTTCAGCATCGCTCTGTATTCGACCTTCTCCGCCTTGCTCCCGGGCCCCGGGACCTCATAGATGAGCGGGACCGCCTTCTTGGACTTCAGGAGCGTAAGGTCGTCCCTGATTGGTTTGGCCACATCGTCGCTGACCATGACTAGACCCACCTCAGGGTCCTTCATCAGCTTCTGGATCTTCTCAAGGGCCGCGCCTGGCGAACTCACGTATTCGCCGCTGGCCCCGGAGAGGACGAAACCGGTGACGAAGGCCTTTCCTCCCACTGCCACCACTTTCAACTTGATTCACCTAGCAGAATCTTTGCGACCATCTGAGCCGCATCAGACTGGTGTTTTGAAATCGACCCCTGGAAGCCCTTCAGCGCCGCTTCCCCTTTCTTCCTGATTGATTCCGCCTCCTTCTCGGCCTCATCCCGAGCCCGGGCGAGGGTCTCGGCAGCAACCTGTTGGGCCTTGGCTATGGCGTCGGCCTTCGCGCGCTCTGCCCACTCACCAGCCTTCTTGACCATCTGGATCCGGGCTTCCGACGCGTCTGCCCTGGCAACGTCCAGCTCGGACTCGAATTCGACGAGCGCCTTGAGTGTGTCTTCGATTGTCTTGCTCATTACAGCTGCTTTGCGGTCTGGCTTGAAGTTGCGTAATTAAACGTTCAGCCTCAGGAGGTGAGCTTCAGTATCGCTCTCGCGACTTCCCCCTCGGACTCTTCCAGCGCGGCCATGGCACGCTCCTTCGTGACCCCCGCCTGCTGCTGGACCAAGAGGACGTCCTCTTCGCTGAAGGCCTTCTTCTCGACCTCTACCTCTTCGACCTCCCCGACCACTTGGAAGACCCTGTTCCCCTGGGCGTTGACCTCGGAGACCGATGCGTTGGTGATGTGCATCTCCCTGTCCGATGTCCTGATTATGACCTCCTTGACCCCCGGAATCTCCTTCATGTTGATCCCCATCCGCTCCATCATCCGTCTCGCCTGCCTATTGTCCATCTTCATCTTGGTATCCCAACCCTTACCTTGACAGCCACCCCAGAAGCGAACTGCCTCATGAACTTTCCATTCATGACCGCCATCCCGACTCCGAGGACCTTGCCGCTGCTGTCGATGATGGTCACCTCTCCCTTCGGCAGGACGCTCTTCCCGGACCAGGTGACGAACTTGCAGAAGACTGACTTGCCCCCCTTGACGAACTCGGCGACTTCGTCCGCCACCATGACGCAGTTGTCCCTGAACTTCGGACTCCGGGCAAGCACAGTCGCACCGTGAAGTGACAGGGCCATGGCACCGTTCGGCTTCACAGTGGCGAAGACCTTCCCATCGTGGAGGACGAGCTTCACTCTGCCGGACTTGCGCGAATAGACGAGCCGCAACCCATCCTTCGGGAGCGCCTTGCTGACCCCTCTGCCGAAGAGGTAGTCAACGATGATTGAAAGGCGACGGCGCTCGTCGGATTCCTTCATCCCTGGCACGGACGTAGGGAGGGGATAAAAGGTGTGAATGGTCTCCCCAGTGGTCGGCTTCCCCTAGCGGCTCTTCTGCCCGCGAGCTGAGCCTCCGGAGCTCCTGCAGCATATATCTCCGAGGGTGGCGGGGGTCCTCGACGGCAGAGTGACAGTGAATTCCTCAGGCAAGAGCATCAGAGTCCTTCGGGTCGGGCAGCGGTACGTCAGGGACGACAGGACGTTCACGCACCTGTGCC
Organism: uncultured Nitrosopumilales archaeon; assembly: GCA_964476175.1. Lineage (GTDB taxonomy): Archaea > Thermoproteota > Nitrososphaeria > Nitrososphaerales > Gagatemarchaeaceae > DATFYP01. The sequence goes on along the minus strand of CAYYYU010000059.1, from coordinate 6,922 downwards.
TGGTGTCAAGGGCCCTCGGAGCCGAATGCATCTACCTGGAGGACGCTGAGAAGGAGCTTCTGGGGACCGTAGACGGGGTGAACAAGACCTGGGGCGGGGATTTCAGGGTCACCCTCGGTGAGCCGTGGAAGAAGGTCATACGAGAGGCCAAGGGCGAGGGGAGGAGCGTTGTGCATCTGACGATGTACGGGTTGCCGATACAGGACAAGGTGGACGAGCTGAGGAGACTCGAGAAGATACTGGTGGTCGTGGGAGGGCCCAAGGTTCCCGGGTGGGTGTACCAGGAGGCCGACTACAACATAGCTGTCACTTCCCAACCTCATTCGGAGATTGCTGCGCTGGCGATAGTCCTTCATGAGATTCAGAACGGAGAAGAGCTTAAGAGGGCCTTCGACAAAAGCAAGCTAAGGATCTTGCCCATGCCGAAGGGCAAGAGAGTAGTCGAACTATGAAAATAGAGTACGAGGACACCTTCGTAAAGGTCGCGGGCCTGATTGGCGGTCCGAATTACGTGAGGGTGGCCAGGGCGCTCCTGAACAACGAGAATGCTACGGATGAAGAAATAGCATCAGCGACTGGGCTCAAGATAAAGACCGTGAGGAAGGCGCTTTACGACCTCTTCGGGCGGAGCCTGATTACTGGAGTCAGGGTCAGGGACCCCAAGCGCGGGTGGTTCGTCTACAGGTGGAAGGCGCAGCGGGACCAGACAGACGGCTTCATACAGACGCAGCGGCGCAAGGTCCTGAACAGGCTCAAGCAGAGGCTGGAGTACGAAGAGATGCACGAATTCTACCACTGTGGGACTTCGACCTGCCAGACGAGGACCTTCGAAGACGCCATGGAGAACTTCTTCAAGTGCCCGACCTGCTCGAAGCCTCTCAACAGACTTGACAACGAGATGCTGAAGTCGGCCCTACGCTGGAAGATCAACCAGTTGGAAGAGGAACTGGTCAAGTGATCCCCTCCGAGGGGGAGGCACTGGAGCTGCACAGGAAGTACGGCAGCAACGAAATCGTCGTCAGGCACTGCAAGAAGGTCGCCGAGGTCGCGAAGGCGCTTGCGGACTCGTTCCAACGATCTGGAAGGAAGGTCGACAGCCAGACATTGGTCGCGGGAGCCCTTCTCCATGACATAGGAAGGAACAGGTCGCGGACGGTTAACCACGGTCTCCTCGGCGCCGAGCTCCTGGAAAGGGAAGGGGTCGACGACCGGGTCGTTCAAATCGTGAGGCGGCATGTCGGCGCCGGGCTGTCCCCCGAAGAGGTGAAACGGGTCGGCCTCCCTGACCTGGATTTCATCCCTAGGACATTGGAGGAACGGATTGTCTGTTTCGCCGACAAGATGGTCGCTTCGGACAGGGTCAGGCCTTTCGACCAGGAGGTCCAGCGGTTCGCCAAGAAGGGGCACGACGTCGAGAGGCTTCTGGCCCTGAAGAGGGGGCTCCAGGACGAGCTGGGCCAGGACCCCGAGAAACTCGTCCTCGGTAACGTTAAAGAATCTCGTTAGGGGGCGGCCATTTCGTGGCCGCGTGCATCTGCAGGGTCTGTAGACACAAGGACTACGAAAGCTGTGGAAAGTGCTCGTGCTGCGCCTACAACAGGTGCGCCTGTATGCCGAAACCCATCCCGGCAGGGTAGACGATTCGGTCGAAATCCGGTCGCCCGCCCCCGACAAGATTGAGATTCCCCAGAAAGATATAAGATGTGACAATACGGTGCCCATCAAAGCGAGGTGGGGAAGCCAGTCCCCTGATGGGGGGCAAGGATCATCCCGGCGGGCTCATAACCCGCAGAGCGGAGGTTCAAATGGTGTTGGGTAGAACCCAGCGCCTGAAACTCCTCCCCTCGCTATTTGATTCCGTAGAACTCTCTGATGGTCCTGCTGTTCCATTTGTGTCTCCGATTCTTGCCTCGATTGAACTCCCGCACGAAATCTACCATCTCACAGATCTCAGCCAGATACGATTCGCTGATTGAGGTAAATCGATTCCTTGGGGGCGAAATGGGAAAGGTGAGAAGCTTCCTTGCCAACGGTTGCTTTACTACGAGATATGGTAACAAGACCCCAATCAACTTCTTCACCCTTGCGTGCCCTCCTACGTGGACCTCTATCTGATTCTTGCGTCTCCTAGCATTGAAGCGAATCTCATGCTGACTAAGGACCCGAGCTACCTCAGGGTACCAAGTCCCTTCTTTCATTGAGATAGAAAAAACCAGATCGAATCTCAATGCGTGCATATGTTGGCGATATATTGAAAGGGTGAAACAGCCTTCTCCGTCAACTAGCCCAGCAAACCAAGCCTCTCCCTCTGCCAACTGATGAACTATTGTTGGGTTCCCTTTAACCACCCCTCGCTACTCACCCTGAACTCTTGTCCCTAATCGCTTCGCATATGTCGACTAGTGGAGGCTTTCTTTGAGTATGTTCACTACGGCCGCTGCGGAAGACCCGTCGTAGTCAAGGGAAGGGTTGTACGCCGCGATGTCGACCGCCACGAGCTTGCCGGTCTTGTTCAGAATGCCGATCACCGTGGCCGCTTCCTGTGTGGTGAAACCGCCCGGCGTGGGAAAATTGACTGCGATGACCTGGTCGGGGTCGACCACGTCCACGTCAAGATGGCAGACGATCCAGTCCGACCTGTCGGCCAGTAGTTTGGCCGCCTCTGTCGCGACCCCCTTCACCCCCTTCTTTCGCACTGCGTCCATTTCGAAGAGTTTCGCAGGAGAGGATTCGAATGCCGTCACTTCTGGAGAGTCGAGAGCTCGGGCGCCTAGATGAACAAGACGCTCCTCCTCCAACAGCGGCCTTCGTGTTTCAATCTCATCCGAGAACTTCGGACCGCGGCCGCACGCCATGGCCAGGCACATCCCGCCGATGTAGCTTGAAGGGGACGACTCCGGCGTGTTGAAGTCGCCATGGGCGTCCATCCAGAGCATCCCTGGCTTGCCCTTGAAGACCTCGCCGAGACCGGCGAGTCCCCCTACAACGAGAGAACACTCCCCTCCAATCAGGAATACACGCTCGGTCTGGAGTTCGCGCAGATAGCTGTAGACCTGCGAGGTGGTCTCTCTGAAGTGGGCGAAGTTCTTCATCCCCCCCTCCAGGGAGTCTCTGTCAATCTGGCGAAACGCCACGTCCCCCTCGTCCATGACCGAGCCCGGCAGGACGTTGATGATCCCTGCCTTCCGAAGCTTCTCGGGGGCCTTCGCGATTCCGTTGTGATGTGCGAGCGTGCAGACGGGCAGTCCCACAACCGAAGTGGCTTTCATCGGGGCCAGTCAGGTGAAAGTGTGCTACTTATTTACACCGCTCTTCCCGCGACGGAACAGGAATGACCAAAGACTCCACGAGGGCGGTACACGAGGCAGAACCGTTGGACGAAGAAACCGGCTCGATCATTACGCCGATCTTCGAAACCGCGACCTTCGGCTTCACTAGGGCGGAAGAGGTTCCGAAGGCGGTTGCGGGGCAGGGTGGGTACGTCTACTCCAGGTGGGACAATCCGACTGTGGTCAGGCTGGAGAAGAAGCTCGCAGCCTTCGAGCACGGCGGGGACGGGGCAGCTTTCGCGTCCGGAATGGCAGCAATTTCGACGTCTATCTTTTCGTTCCTGTCCAAAGGAGACCACGTCGTCGGAATCAGGGACCTGTACGGAGGGACCTACGCGCTGCTCGAGAATCTGCTTCCTCGCATCGGAATCGGGACGACCCTTGTCGAGACAACGGATTTCGACGAGATGGCAGGAGCCCTTCGCAACAACACGAAGATAATCTATGTGGAAACCCCGACGAACCCGACCCTGAAACTGGTCGACCTGTCACGGGTCGCGAAACTTGCGCACGACGCCGGGGCGATCGTCCTCGTGGACAATACCTTCGCCTCCCCCATAAACCAGAACCCGCTCACGTTTGGGGCCGACGTCGTCCTGCACAGCGCAACCAAGTACCTGAACGGGCATGCTGACGTGATTGCGGGGGGAGCCGTGGCGAGCGAAGAGAAGGCCCACACCATAAAGATGATGAGGCGCGAACTCGGCGGGACGCTGGACCCTCTGCCGGCGTGGCTGGTGCTGAGGGGGATGAAGACGATGGCTGTCAGGGTCAGGGTCCAGAACGCCAACGCTCAGGCTCTGGCGGAGTATCTTTCGACCCACAAGAAGGTCAAGAAGGTGAACTACCCCGGTCTGAAGACGCACCCGCAGCATGCCCTCGCCAAGAAGCAGATGAGCGGGTTCGGGGGGATGATGAGCATCGAGATTAAGGGGAGCGTGCGCGACGCGATGAAGTTCACCGAATCGTTGAAGGTCGCGAGCCTAGCGGCGAGCCTCGGAGGGGTCGAGACCCTCGTTTCACAGCCCGCGAACATGACCCACACTCAGATGTCGGCCGAAGAAAGGGAGCGGACTGGGATTCCGGATACCCTTGTTCGGGTATCAGTGGGGATAGAGGACGAAGAGGACCTCATCGCCGACTTCGGGCAAGCGCTCGCTTCTCTGTGACCTGCGTCGCAAACCAACCGGAGGCCTCCGGTGACGCGTGCCCGGCCATCTCCCTGCCGTACCTGACCAGAGGTTTCGTGAGATGCCTGTTCGCCCGTGGAGATGAGATGTAGGTCCCCTTGACCAAAATCCCGTCTCTCTTTCCGGGGGCGAGGGACAGAACCTCCATCTTTTCGACATTGAGGATCTTCGGATGAATGGAGGTACCGCGGCGGACTCCGCCAAACAGCCTGACCGAGTCTCCCTTCTTCAGCCTTTTCGCCACCCTCCGGAGGTCACCGGTCGGTTCGTAGAAGGCGCAGAGGCGTCTCCGCCCCTCTTCGTTGATTGTGGCATACAAGTGCCCCCCAGCCCCTGTTCGGACCTCGTCCACTTTGCCCCGGGCCCAGCCCGAGGAGAAGACCTTCCAGTCGAGCCGCCGCTCGAGATGCGCGTCAGTGTGCTGGTTGGAGACGTAGACCATATGCCCCTCGGGGACCCCTTCGTATCTGAGGCGGCTGAAGGCTTCGATTACTTCGGCAGGGGAGTCTCCGCGCAATCCGACGAAGACAGGGTCCGGGCCGTGGGGAGCGATGAGGACCTTTCTTTTCTGGTAGTCGTAGCTGTTGAATGTGTGGGGAAAGGTCCCCCGGTCCATCTCAGTCACAGATGAGGGGTCGACGAGGCGCCTCGAGCCCCAGGAATCGCTGGTCCTGTACGAAATCAGCTCGAAAGTATGGTCGTAGCGTTCGTCGAAAGCCAGGGACGAGGCCGCTCCGACGAGCCCCATCCCGTTCCCGAGGGTGGTGAACCTCACGCCGTTCTCCGTCAGCATCCTCCTGACCCGGCTCGGGCTCACTAGGCCGGAGAGGGCATCACTGTAAAGCTGCTCGAAGAGGGACGACCGGGCGGGCTCATCGAGGAAGACCAATCCGGAGTTTGCTCCGCCGTCGACATCAGAGAACTCCCTGAGCTTAGAGGAGACAAGCTCGAATGCCCTGCCCGGGTCGGTCGTCTCGACCTGCAGGCAGACGGCGGCATTCCCCCTCGTCTTGAAAGGGATGTTGGGGTTGAGTCTGACCAGCCTCGGGTAGGGGAGGACGCGGACATCCGGCCTTAGGTCGCGGGCGATTCTGAACGCGAGGTATGTTGTGCAGTAGCCCCTGGCGGAATCTGTGTCATCCAAGCCGACGAGGCACCGCAATGCCGCCTGCTAGGCTGGCGGTTATTTTAGCGTGAAGATGGAAATGCTATGCTTCGACTACGATCATAGTGAGGGTGCTCCTCACCTTGTCGAGCCGGCGTATGTTCCAGGTGATGGTCTCCTTCACCTTCTCCATTGTATCGGCCTCAACCCTGGCGACGATATCGTACACCCCATAAACGACATAGACGTCTTTGACGTTGGGGATGTCCCTCAGTTTTTTCAGCAGGTCCTCCTCGGCACCAAGGTCTGCGTTTATCAGGACGAAGGCCATCGGCATTGTATGTCGGAATTATTCTGGGTCTGAGACTATAAAAGAGTTGTGAGTGAGAGAGGTCATCTCACAAAGGGTTAATACCGAACCGGTGGTCTCGGGCCGTTCCTCACTTGAGATCTTTGAACATCTACGTGCTCGAGCTCTGTCAGGACGACCCAATCAAGTGCACTGCGCGCAAGATGATCCAGATGGACCTGGCGAAGGGGGTAGGCAAGAAGTTTCACGCCTCAGACCTGACGCTGGTCCTCAACCCCTACGCCCACCGCGTGCTATCCCCAGACGATGTCAGTGCGAAAGGTCTGCTGGCTGTTGACTGCTCGTGGAATCAGGCGAAGGAGATCTTCTTCAAGAAGATCGGGGGCAAGCACAGAAGGCTGCCGATGCTCTTGGCCGGCAACCCTACCAATTATGCGAGGCCAGGGATCCTGAGCTCGGTCGAGGCGATTGCGGCGTCCCTGTACATCCTCGGTCAGGTGGAGGAAGCTACGAGGTACATGAACATCTACAAGTGGGGCCCGACCTTCCTCACCTTGAACGCCGAGCCTTTGGAGGCCTACAGGAAGGCGCGGGATGAATCAAAGGTCCTCAACCGAGAGAGGGACTACTTCCCTCAACTCTTCGCCGAGTGAGAAACGGTTATCTCCTCGGATGCGCACTCCAGCGTCGGCGCGAGCCGGTGGACGGGCCACGGGGACCTCCTGGGGAAGTTCCTCCCTCGCAGCAGGACGCACGGCGCCAAGAGGCGCAGCCGGAGACGACTGGCTCCAGAACAGAAACGATACCCGCCCCGTCGCGGGCGATGATAGGGCGACCTTGAGGTCGATGGGCAGCGGGATGAAACGGCTGACCCGTGCGGAGCAAGGCCGAACGTGGTCGATGAAACGCCTGCAGAAGACCAGGGTGGGCCGCTGAGCTGAATCTCGTCTAGAACAGAAGGAGGACTACGGCCGACACACGTCGAACG
>CAYYYU010000058.1:0-28620 GCA_964476175.1 uncultured Nitrosopumilales archaeon | reverse complement strand
GGAGGTCTTCTTCCTCGGCTTGGCCACTGCGTACTGTTTCGTCGTCGCTCTGAAAGGGACCCTGGGGGTCGTCGATGCCGTCGTGCTACTGGCCATCTTCGGGGCCTACGTCTACATCGCGAGGAAGCTCCCCGCTCGCGGCGAGGAGCGGATAGAGGAGCTGGAGGGTCCGTCCAGGGCGGTCGCGAGCCTCAAAGGTGCACGGAGAGCCGTAGCCATGGCGTCCTTCATCGCTCTGGGCGCGCTCGTCATTGCGTTCGGGTCTGAGCCCTTCGTCAAGAGTTTCCTGACTGTCGTCGGCTCCCTCGGACTGAACCAGTACCTTCTCATTCAATGGCTCACCCCAGTCCTGACCGAGTTGCCCGAAGCGGTGACAGTACTCTATTGGGCATCGAAGACGGGCAAAGGGGCTCTCGCGCTCGCGAACCTGATCTCTTCGAAGCTCAATCAGTGGACGATACTGGTAAGCACGATTCCGATCGTCTATTCCGTGGCCCTGGGGGGCTTCTCGAGCATCCAGCTCACCCCTCTGCAGACGAGCGAGATCTTCCTGACTGCGTCTCAGTCTCTGTTCGGGTTCGCGTGTCTCATTGACCTAAGATTCACGAAGTTCGACGCAGCCACACTCCTTGGTCTCTTCCTGGTTCAGTTCCTCGTTCCACCCCTGAGACTGGAGGTGTCAGCCGCCTACCTTCTCTTGACGGTCGTAGAGATAGCGAAGGGGAGGGGTCGCCCGGAGCTGTTCAGGAGCCTCTCTCGGCTCCTGGGAGAGCACGTGCGCCCGAGGCGCGCGGAGTGACTGTGGGTCGACTGCACGGGTTCCCTTCTGACCGCTTATATCACCCGCCGACCCCGGCTTCGCCGTGTCAGGGGAGAACATGTTCTGCGCGAAGTGCGGCAAGCCGATCCCGAGCGGTTCCGCCTTCTGCCCCAGCTGCGGGGCGCAGGTCGCGCCGCCAGGTTCGCCTGCCCCACAGGCACCGATAAGCGGCTTCGACGCCCTGATGAAGGATAGCGCAGCCCAGGGGCATTGGATCAGACGCCTGATCGCGTATGTGATTGACTGGGTACTTGTTTCAGTCGTGCTCGCAATACTGGCGTTGATCTTCGCGATTCCGTTCCTTCTGGTTTCGGGTCCCGCTGCCTTCGGGATGATATTCGGCGGAGTCTTCTCAGTCGTCTCGGGGCTGGTGCTGGTCCTGTATTTCTGGGTCGCAGAATCCTACATGGGCGCCAGCATCGGGAAGAGCCTGATGGGCCTGAAGGTCACTGTGGCGGACGGGCGAAAGCCGACCGCCGGAGAGGCGATCCTTAGGAACATCAGTAAGATCCACTGGCTGCTACTCCTTCTGGACGTCATCGTCGGGCTCGCTGTGTCGAAGAAGTACAACCAGAAGTACAGCGACCAGTTCGCCGGTACGGCTGTGGTAGACGCCACCAGGGCGCCCTGAGCCCCTGCACCGGATTACCGGGTTGGGTAAGAAAGCCCACAGGCTTCAGCCGTAGGATGAATCCCATTGGTGCTTAAATCGGATGGCCACCTATTGGGAATGTGGACCTACACGTAGGGCAGGACATGCCCGAACTCAAGCCTGTTGAGACTGGGTCTCTACCGCCCCGGACAACCTGGGTCGCAAGCTTGGTCGAGGAAGCAGGAACTACACGCGGCGAGAATAGATGCTTGTCGCTGGAAGCCCACGAGTTAAGTCGCGGGAGGATGTCACGTTCATTAACCACGCTTCTGGGAAGCGTGGCACTACATGTCGCAACCCAGCCAGGAGGGGATCACGGCCAAGAAGTCCGGGGATTTCGATGAATGGTACACCCAGGTGATACTGAAGTCAGAGATCGCTGACTACAGCCCGGTCTCAGGATGCCTCGTGTACCGTCCATCGGGCTACGCTATCTGGGAGAACATCCAAAGCGCGACCGATGCAGAGTTCAAGGCGGTCGGGATCCAGAACTCCTACTTCCCGCTCTTCATCCCCGAGCGTCTCCTGAAGAAGGAGCAGGAGCACGTGGAAGGATTCTCCCCAGAGGTGGCCTGGGTCACTATGGCCGGGGACTCGAAGCTCGACGAGCGCCTCGCAGTGAGGCCCACCTCGGAGACCATAATGTACGAAGTCGTATCCCGATGGATTCGCTCGTGGCGTGACCTCCCTCTGCGGCTCAACCAGTGGAACAGCGTGGTCCGCTGGGAGTTCAAGCACCCGACCCCGTTCCTCCGTTCGAGGGAGTTCCTTTGGAACGAGGGGCACACTATCTTCGCAACGAAGGGCGAGGCAGACGCCGAACGGGACCAGATACTCGGGATTTACAGGAAGATCACCGAGGAGTTCCTCGCGCTGCCGGGATATCTGGGGAGGAAGACGGACCAGGAGAAGTTCGCCGGGGCCGAGGCGACATACAGCTTCGAGCACCTGCTTCCCGACGGCAAGGCGATCCAGGGGCCCGACTTCCACTCTGACGGCCAAAGGTTCTCGAAGGCATTCGAGATCGTTTTCGTCGATGAAAACGGAGAGAAACAGTTCGCCTGGCAGAACACGTGGGCCATCACCACCAGAGAGATAGGGGTGATGCTCGCAGTCCACAGTGACGACAAGGGGGCTGTGGTCCCCCCGAAGCTGGCCGCGGTCCAAGTCGTGGTGGTTCCGATAGTCAACGAAGAAAGCAAGAACGAAGTCCTGGCAGCGGCAGCAAAGGCGCGGAGCCGCCTAGCGGGGAGATACCGGGTGAGGCTGGACGACAGAGACCACCTCACGCCAGGGAGGAAATTCAACGAATGGGAACTCAAAGGTGTCCCCCTCAGAGTCGAGCTAGGCCCTAGAGACCTGAAAGCAGGTCAGGCGGTCCTCGTCAGGCGAGACACAGGGGGAAAGAGGCAGGTGAAGCTGGCAGACCTCGAGAGAGAGGTGGGGGCTGAACTCCAAGGGATACAGGACAGCCTGCTGGAGAGAGCCAAAGAAAACCTGGCCAGGAACACCCATGACGCTTCCTCACTTGCCGAGCTGAAACGGACCCTCGCTGACAAAGGGGGGATCGTCCGCGTGAACTGGTGCGGCACTAGGAAGTGCGAGGACAGGATGAAAGAGGAGACCGGTGGGAAGATCATCAACATACCCCTAGAGCAGCGTCCTGCCAGGGGTAAGTGCTTGGCTTGCGGCGAAAGGGCCGAGGTCGTCGCGAACTTCGCGAAATCCTACTGACCGGTGATTGAGCAGACGAAGAGCCCTTCCAGGCTAGGACAAGGCGGCGCCGGGTCGCTGGCTGTCCTGGGCGCGATCAATTGGGACGTCAGCATCTTCGAGGAGCGGTTCGCGAGGCCGGGGGAGGAGGTTCCGGTGAGGCTGGTGGAGGAGTTCTCCGGAGGGAAGGGGGCGAACGTTGCAGTCGCGGCTGCCCGAATCCTTGGGAGAGGGAGAGTTGCCTTCATCGGAGCCCTCGGAGACGACGAGGTCTCTGGGATGCAGCTCGGCGGCCTGCGGCAGGAGGGGGTCCTCACCGAGGGGGTCGTGATGCTGAAAGGGAGGAGGTCTGGCCGGGCATACATCCTGGTGGACAAGGAGGGCAGGAAAGCCATCCACACCCACTTCGGGGCTAACGAAGGGCTGCTCCCCAGGCACCTTCGGAGGGGGGGTCCCCTAAGACTCCTGTCCAACAGCGAGATGGTAGTCGTGATGGACGTCCCGGTCCAGGTCGCGTCTGACGCTGCGAAGGCCGGGAGGGCGCACGGAGCAACGCTCCTGTACAGCCCCGGGGTATGGACCCGGAAGGGGCTCAAGGCGCTTGAGAGCGTGATAGAGCTCTCCGACTATCTCGTCATCGACTCGCACGAATTGCGGAACCTGAGCGGCAGAATCGAGGAGGAAGAAGGCCTGGAAATCATCAGGAAAGCCTTCCCCGCAGTCACGATTGTGGCCACCCTCGGCCAGAGGGGGTGCGTCCTCTCAGAGGCAGTGTCTTGAACCGGGTGGAGGGGGTGGAGCTCGCCCTACTGGGGAAGCGCGCAGTCAACAGCACGGGCGCCGGGGACGCCTTCCTCGGCGTCTTTGCGAGTTGCCTCCTGGCTGGGATGGACCCCCTAGCCGCAGCGCTTAGGGGGAACCTGGCAGGCGCCCTGAAGGCCACGAAGTACGAGACCAGGGGGAGCCCTCGGGGAGCAGAGCTCGAGGCGGCCATGAGAAGGTTGGAGAGGGTCAAGAAATCGCGGCTCGGAATCCAGCCCTAGGCTTCGTTCGCCGGTTCTGCTAGACAGTCGCGACCGGGCTGGCCTGCGCGTAGAGTCGCATCGCGTTCTCGTCCACGCTCATCGGGAGGTCGACCTTCGCCAGGCCGATCATGTGGAGGGAAAGCGACGAGGCCGCGACCCCGAAGCAGGCGCTCCTGAGGAAGTCCCTGGTCCTCAGGTAGAGGGAGACTGTGGCGCCGCTGAGAATGTCCCCCGCACCTGTGGGGTCGACGACCTGAGCCTTCGGGACGCCGACTGCGTAAATCCTGTTTCCGTCGAGGACGTAGCACGACTCGCTCCCCTGGGTCACTATCCCCTTCCTGACGCCGAGTGAAGAGAGCTTCTCCAGAGCGTCCTTCGGGTTCTGCTTCCCGGTCAGTGCTGTCGCCTCCTCCCTGTCCATCTTTATCGCGTCCACCTTCGGGATTATGCTCTTGTCGCGCAGCTCGGCCACCCGGACCTTGCCGTCGTTGCCGAACGTCCTCACGAACCCCTGAGGGTCCAGGAAGGTGAAGTCGGATCGGGCCGAAATCTCAGTCAGGAGCTCGGGCGAGATCTCGCCTGCGAGCGGACTGACGAGGGAAGCGTCGACGCGGACGCTTGGGAGCTGGTCCTTCGAGATATCCTCGCACCTGCTGAGGAGGGAAAGGCTCCTCGTGGCCCCCTTGTTGTCGAGCTTGAAGCGGGTGGTCCCCTTCGTCAGGCTCCGCTGGGGAACTCCGAGGGTGATGCCGTTCCTGGCCAGCCAGACCGCCTGCTCGTCGGGAAAGTCGTTTCCGACCTTGGTCATGACCGACACGTCCATGCCGAACCTTGCGCAGAGAAGCCCGGCGTAGCAGGGGGGACCTCCGACCGACGTTATCGAACGAATTGGGAGCACGATGGTGTCTATCGTGACGAACCCGGCCACCAGGACCCTCAAGCGGGCCGGGCTTGGCGAATCTTTCTCTTAAGAAGCCTTTCCCCCGGTTGAGCCGAATCTGCTAATAGTGCGCCAGACCCGCTGGAGCGTTTAAGTAACCAACGGCCAAAGGGACGCCGAGAATACTTGCTCATGCAACCCAGAAGGGGACTGAGCACTGCAGCAGGAGTCGCAATCGTCATCGTCTTGTTGGCAATCGCAGCAGGCGCGTACTACTTCCTGACCGTGTCGTCAGGGACGACGACAACGTCGACGCAGGGTGCGTTGCCAGGCAAGGGCTTCACCATTGGTGTCATCTATGACACCGGCGGCAAAGGAGACAAGTCGTTCAACGACATGGCCTATGCCGGCGTGAAGAACGCCAACACGACGCTTGGAGTCGATTACAAGGAGCTAGGCTCGAGCAGCGCAAACGACTACACCCCCAACATCGAGACTTTCGTTTCTGAGAAGGTCAACCTCATCGTGGCCGTAGGATTCCTGATGGACCAGGACGTCGCCACCGAAGCGGCGAAGTATCCTACACAGCAGTTCGCCCAGATCGACGGTGATGTCTACAATATGTCGAACGTGGTCGCGATCAAGTTCGAGGAGCACGTCGGGAGTGCCCTCGTTGGAGCCCTCGCGGCTGCGATGACCCAGACCGGCAAGGTCGGGTTCATCGGAGGAATGGACATCGGCATCATCCACAAGTTCTGGCACGGTTGGCAGTACGGCGTCTCTTGGGGTGCCAACTACACCCACAAGACGGTCGTAACGCTGCCGGCACAGTACACAGGGACCACTCCAGCAGCCTGGAACGCGCCGGACGTGGCGAAGTCGGAGGCGGCAGGAATGTACCAGCAGGGTGCGGACATCATCTTCGCAGCTGCGGGCGCCAGCGGCACGGGTCTGTTCGATCAGACCGGGGCCCTGGACCAGCAGACCAACTGGAACTGGAATGCCAACACTGTACCGAAGTACCTCGCAATCGGTGTGGACTCTGACCAGGACTACTACGGAACACAACAGTACTTCGTGAACCACGCAACGAGCGGCTACACGTCGCCATCATTCGTCCTGACGTCAGAGATGAAGAGGGTCGACGTCGGGGTCTTCAACGTAATCAAGAGCGTCGTCTACAACAACTACAGCAGCTTCTACAACAACCCGACCACGTGGGCGCCGACCTATTGGAACGGCCCGACCGCAACCCACACGAAGGGAGTCTACCTGCTTGGACTGGCCCAGCATGCGGTCGGCCCGAGCCCGATGACCTACACCTCGCAGTACCTGACGCCACTCGCGACGAAGACACTCGCCCAGCTCACGGCTGCAATCCTGAACGGCTCAGCTGTCGTCCCCGAGAACTACAACCCGTAGTGATAGGTGAGTCGGTAACTCACCTACCTCTTCTTTTTTTGTGATTAGTTTGAGCGAAGCGATGGTCTCGATGAGGGGAATCCGGAAGGAGTTCCCCGGGGTCATTGCAGTCGACAATGTGGACTTTGAAACCCTGAAAGGGGAGGTTAGGGGGCTGTTGGGAGAAAACGGGGCAGGCAAGAGCACCCTGATGAACATCCTCTATGGTCTGTACAAGTCGGACTCGGGGAGCATCGAGATAGACGGGAAGCCGACGAAAATCAGCACATCCAAGGACGCCATCAATCATGGCATCGGGATGGTGCACCAGGCGTTCACCCTGGTTCCCAACCTCACGGTCAGAGAGAACATAATGCTAGGATTCGAGCCGTCCTCGGCTGGAATCCTCGACGAAAGGAAGGCTAGACAAACGGTGAAAGACCTCATCGAAAGGACCGGACTGGGAATTGGCCAGGACGAGCTCGTGGAAAACCTTCCAACGGGATTCAAGCAGAGAGTCGAAATTCTGAAGGCACTGTACAGAGGTGCGAAGGTCCTCATACTTGACGAGCCGACTTCCGTCCTGACCCCTCTCGAGGTGGAGGAGCTCTTCAAGTCAATCAAGCGACTCGTAGCCTCAGGGGCGACTGTGATTTTCATCACCCACAAACTGAAGGAGGTCATGCAGATCACAGACACGATAACGGTGATGAGGCGTGGGAAGGTGGTAGGGAATCTCGACACCAAGGACGCCTCTTACGCGAAGCTCGCAAAGCTCATGGTGGGCAGAGAGGTCGAGAGGAAGTTCACATTCGCGGAATACAAACCCGGGAAGGTCATCCTGGAGGTCAACGGTCTGTGTTATGGCGACAAACACAAGCCGAAGGCGGTCGCAGACTGTTCATTCTCGGTTCGCGAGGGAGAGATTGTGAGCATCGCTGGGGTGGAGGGGAACGGCCAGACAGAGCTCGTCGAGACGCTCATGGGGCTGAAGAAGCCGACGTCCGGCACGGTTGTGGTGAAGGGGACTCCAGCAACCGGGCTTGCCACCAGCAAGGTTCTCGACCTCTCTGTGGGCCACATCCCAGAGGACAGGGCACTGAGGGGGCTCGTAATGGACTTCTCCCTTGCCGAGAACAGCATCCTTGGAGCAGTGGACAAGCCACAGTTTTCGTCGAAACCAGGCGGCCTACTGTCCATCAGAAGGGTCAGGGACTTCGCCAGAAAGATCGTGGAAAAATTCGGCATAGTCACGCCCAGCATCGATACGCAGGCGAAGAACTTGTCGGGAGGTAATCAGCAGAAGCTGATTGTCGGCCGTGAGCTCTCATCGAACCCCGAACTGCTGATAGCGCATCAGCCGTCGAGGGGGCTGGATGTCGGGAGTACCGAGTACATCCAGTCGTTGCTAGTCGAGGCCAGAAACAGCGGCAGAGGTGTACTCCTCGTGAGCGCCGATTTCGACGAGGTTCTCGACCTCAGCGACAGGATATTGGTCATGTATGAAGGGAAGATTATCGGCGAGCTGAATAGAGGAACGGGCATAGAGGAGTTGGGCAGACTTCTCGGAGGTGTCGCCGCATAACCCAATCGCCCAGCAGCCGGAATTTGATAGGAGGGCTGTCCGGCCTCTTCATGAGGGCCGTACCATCTCTCATTGCACTCGCACTCGGGCTCGTAGCGACCTCGGTGCTGATTGTCATTGCCGGGTACAACCCGGTTCAGGTATTCAGGGCGATGCTCAACGGTGCCTTCGGCAACACTGCGGGCCAGTCGTACCTGCTCACCTACATGGCGACCCTGATTCTTGCGGCTCTGGCCTTCCTGGTGCCAGGGAAGGCAGGAATCTGGAATGTGGGAGCGCAGGGCCAAATCTACTTTGGCGGTATCACCACCGCGCTGATAGCTCTGTTCGTGCCGTTGCCGCCGATTCTTTGGCCGGTTGTCGCATTTGTCGCTGCCGGGCTGGCGGGTGCGTTGTGGGCATTCGTTCCCGGGGTGCTCGAGCCCTATCGAAAAGCTTCGGCGATTGTCACTACGATAATGCTGAATTATGTCGCTCAGGCAACATGCTCCTACATCCTCTTCAACTACATAGGGCGCCGCGTCCCCCAGACCTTGATTTCAAACCAGACGCCACCCTTCAGCTCCTTGGTAACTCTGCCGAGGATTCCGGGCTACTCGGCCTCCGTGATGATCTTCATCTCGATCATCATCGCCGTTGCCTGCTGGTATTTCCTGCAGAGAACCTCCTTGGGATACAAGATCAGGGCCGCCGGTTCTGGTCCAATGTCAGCCCAGGCGAAAGGGATCGACCCGAAGAAGATGATGGTGGTAGCCATGGTGGTCGGCGGTTTGATAGCCGGAGTTGCAGGGGCAGGAGACATACTCTCGAGGGGGAACTACGTCGACCAGTTTCCCGAGGGTTGGTTCGGGGGGGAAGGGTTCGCTGGGATAGCCGTGGCCCTGGTGGCAGTGAACAACCCTATCGGGTCGATCTTTTCTGCAATACTGTTCGGAGTGATGGTTTCTGGCGCTCCATTCATACAGGCTCAGGGCCTGCCAAGGGAACTCGTATGGGCGATGCAGGGTCTCATCATACTCTTCACCGCAATGCCGTACATCAGTCAGACGATACTGAAGAGGACTAGGAGGAAGAAATGGACCTAAGTCTGCTTGTGATCATAGCCGCCATAGGTCTTCAGCAAGCAGTCACAGTCGGCCTGGCAGCCCAAGGAGAGCTGCTGACTGAGAAATCTGGAATCATCAACATCGGGCTGGAGGGGGTGATGCTTATCGCAGCGTTCACGGGAGCATACGCGAACTGGTACTTCGAGCCCACCTTCGGTCTCCTCTCGCCCTACCTGGCGCTGGCCGTGGCAGCGCTCGTCGGGATGGTGGCCAACCTCTTTTTCTCTGTCGTCAGCACCAAGGTCCACGTGGACCAGGTCATAGCCGGTATCGGAGTCAACATCTTTGCGGGGGGCATCACGATAGTGGCTACCATAGTCAACTTCCAGTCGTTCGATTCTACGCCACTTGCGAACCAGCTTCCAGCGCTCTTGTCCATCCCCGGAATGGCGTCCACGGGTTCTGTCAGTATCCTTGAGGTGAGCATGTTCGTGATTCCCGTTCTCGTGTATCTTCTCCTGCACAGGACGACGTTCGGCCTGCACGTGAGGGCAGTGGGGGAGAACCCCAAAGCTGCTGAAGCTGCTGGCCTCGACGTTGCCAAGACCAGAATCTTGGCGACCGTGGTAGGAGGAGCGCTGCTGGGGCTTGCGGGAGCTAACCTCTCCGTCGTCCTGTCTAACTATTTCGTGAGAAGCATGACCAGGGGCCTTGGATTCATCGCACTCGCCGCAGTCATAGCAGGCGCCTGGAGCCCCATCTGGGTCATGGGCATGAGTATCGTCTTCGGGATGAGCTGGGGGGTCTACATCCAGTTCAACAGCACTCAGGGATACACCTTCCTGTTCGGCTCCCTCCCGTACCTTGTTACAGTGGTCGTCCTTGCATTGGCTTCGACGAGGCTGAGGCCTCCTGCTGCCCTTGCCCTGCCTTACAAGAAAGAGTAAAGGCGCACCATACCCTTAAAGAGGGACCCGAATCGAGTTCGCAAGACCACATTGTCCAAGAAGAGAAAGAGTCGCGGACGCTCGAAGGGAGGAAAGGGAAGGAGCAACATCATCTACTGCAGCAACTGCGGGGCTTCTGTTCCTCGCGACAAAGCGAAGAAAGTGACCACGAGACTCTCTCTCGTGGAGCCGACCCTCGCGCGAGAGCTAAGGGCGGCTGGAGCGTACATCGCTGCTCCTACACAAACTCGTTATTACTGTATTAGTTGCAGTGTCCATTACGGGATTGTGAAAGTCCGAGCAAAGAGCGAAAGACGTAGCTGGTAAAGGCTCTCCTTACAGCGGTAGGGAGCTTCGGTCGGGGCCTTCAGTTTCACTTGGGAGTCCCGCTTAATCGTCCCTCGGTTCCAGCCTTTTTATTCGGTTGACCTTCCGACGAGCTTCCCCGAACCAGACTGAACAGCATGGTGATCGACGAGTTCGCCGAGACGATAAAGGTCGCGACCTACCTGAGCGGGCAGAGGAGGACGATCCAAGATCCGCCTACGTCTGTCCTGCAACGTGCATTCGATGAATTGGGCACTCACTCTGCTGTGGCGGAGGCGTTCGGTGTCAGCCGCAGAGTTGTTCGGAGATGGTTGGCCAAGTACACGATGAATGTAGCATCAAGACCCGAAGTCAGACTTGCCCGCGATATTCGGCAACGCCTGTCTCGTGTTGAAGACCAGGACAGAATCGCACAATGGCTTATGGACGAAGGTTCGATAAGCGTTTGTTACTACGGCCCATCCGACATCACTCAATTACTTGTGTGCGGCAGCATGAATGACTATTCGGTGCTGTCACAGATTTCGAAGATACTCGGCGCTCCGATAACATCGTCGCGAGCACCACAAGCTACCACGCTCCCGATGGGGGCCGTACGAGTCCAATCGGCGAGGGCATACGCACTCCTTGAGCTGCTCAGGCCCCGCTTGGTTGGGCTCAAGGCATTGGAGGCAACCGCAGCGCTCAGTTTTTTCACCCCTCCGGGAAGAGTAAAGGGAAGACATACGACCGACGAGTTTCTCGCCTCGGTGTGGAGAGCTTACGCAATCAATACTCTCCTCGAGTGGAATTTACGAAGACGAATGAAGATTGGACCAGGTGAAATCAACGTCCGAGCAAAGACGTGGGTTGAAGGAAGGATTAAGCGAGCACGGAGGTTCCTAGAATCCCCATCGAATCCCAAAGAACTCACCGCGGGCACTTCAGCTCCCGCATAAGGTTATTGACCTGACGCTGGCAGCCACGCTGCTTGGCTTACGAACACCTGAGGGAATCGCTCACCAAGGGCAACCTCTGGCTGTACATTCTTGCGTCCCTTGAAGAGGGGCCAGCGACCCCGGTGGAGGTGAAGCGACTTGTAGAGCAGAAGCACGAGTTCTCGCCCGCGACCATTACGTTCTACTCGGTCCTCTACAAGCTAAGGCGGGAAGGCTTGGTCAGAAGGTCCTCTGACGCCTTCCGGTCATCCTACGAGATTACGAATCGCGGCAGGGAGGAACTGGCGAACGCCAAGAATCTCCTTGCGAAGGTCAAGGGGGAACTCGGGGACTAGGCCAGACTTCTCGAGGCTCTGTACGTCCGCTCGACAAAAGTGAAGCCAGCTATCACTGCGACTACGACGACCCCCCAGTACGCCAGGCCGAAGATGGAGGAGAACGCCAGTACCAGCATCCTCTCACTCCTCTCCCCGATCCCCACCCCCGAAAGGCTGGTCCCGAGCGAATCCGCCTTCGCCCTTGTGTAGCTCACCAAGAGGCTCAGCGAGAGGGCGACGAAGACGACTGCCGGGGAACCATGGCCACCGACGAGCAGCCCCAGATACACGACCACTTCCGCCAGCCTGTCGAGAGTGGAGTCAAGGAAAGCACCACGCTTCGACGTCCTACCGGTCGCCCTCGCCACTGCCCCGTCGACTACGTCGAACCATCCTGCCACGAGGACCAGGACCCCGCCCAAGAGCTCACCTTCGTAGTACGGAGTCGAATAGGCGAGCCCTGACAGGACCGATACTATCAGTCCAACAGCAGTCCATGCGGTCGGGGACATCTCGAGCCCAGAGAACCATCTCCCCAATGCTTCGAGGTACGGTTCGAGCCTTCCCCTGAGCCTGTCCAGCACGACGCCCCTCTTCATGCCAAGATTATATATGCTGAAGGGCGGTGTCGGGATTTTGACTTTGGGCAAGGTTAGCAAAGGGGTACCCTGCAGCGTGTCCGGGTGCGCGAACAAGGCGGAGCGATCTCTGAGCAGATCCGAGATGTCGGGGAGCGGGCTCAGCATAGGGGGGGAGGGGAGGAGGGCTTTCCTCTGCCACGAACACTACAAGGCGTGGAAGAAGGCGACAAAGAAGTCTAAGACGCTGGAGCGGTCGAGATGGTAGGGGCGGGCTGACAATCAATGAAGATACTTCAGATGCACGCTGACTTCATAGAGTACAAACCTGTGAAAAAAGAGATAGCCTCGGCTGAGGAAGCCAAGACCGAGTCCGTCCGCGAATCAGACCTAGTCGTCCTGTTCACAGCAATTGAGCAAGGGGACACCCCGGAACTTGCGAAGAAAGCCGTGGCCGAGATGAAGGAGTTCCTTTCGAAGCTGGGGACGAAGAGGGTCATGATCTACCCTTTCGCTCACCTCAGCCAGAACCTTGCGCGCCCGGGTGACGCCATCCCTGTGCTGGCCGAAATGGAAAGTGAGGCGAAGGCAGCCGGGCTCGAGACTATGCGCGCGCCCTTCGGCTGGACCAAGGCTCTCCAGATAAAGGTCAAAGGCCATCCACTGGCTGAGATGTCGAGGAGCTACTCCAGCTCGGTGCAGGCTGCACCCCCAGCAGCGAAACCAAGACGAGAGGTCTCCGAAAGCGAAGCGCTTTCCAGGATCAAGAAGAGCGACTGGGCCGGCCTCCCCGAGACTGACCATCGGGTGATAGGCGAGAAGCTCGACCTGTTCAGCTTCCAGGAACCGTCCCCTGGGATGGTCTACTGGCACGACAAGGGCCTCAAACTGAGGAATCTCCTAGTGGACTTCCTTCGGGGGGAGCTCGCAGCCAGGGGTTACGTCGAGATCAGCAGCCCCGCCCTTGCCAACACGATGCTCTGGCGGGTCAGCGGACACTCTGAGCACTACAGGGACAACATGTTCCTCACCAGCCTTGGGGAAGAGGAGATGGGGATGAAACCGATGAATTGCCCGTCGACCTTCCTTGTCTACAAGTCACGGAAGTGGAGCTTCCGCGACCTGCCCGTTCGGTACGCGATCTTCGACCCCCTCTACAGGAACGAGCTGAGCGGGGTGGCGAGCGGGCTATTCAGGGTAAAGGTCCTCACTCAGGACGACGCCCACATCATCTGCACTGAGGAGCAGGCCGAGCAGGAGCTCGTCGGGATGCTCGACCTCATGAAGAAGGTATACGGGATCTTCAATCTCAGCTACAAGGTGAAGATCTCCACTCGTCCCGACGAGTCGATGGGGAGTGATGAGGAGTGGGAAAGGGCGACAAGCACTCTGGTCCGGGTCGTGAAGGCGATGGGGATGCCGTACGTAACAAAGGAGAAGGAGGGCAACTTCTACGCGCCAAAGATCGACGTGGACATCAAGGACTCTCTGGGGAGAGAGTGGCAGTGCGGGACCTTCCAGCTCGACCTCCAGATGCCGAAAAGGTTCAAGCTCGAGTACACTGGCTCGGACGGGAAGGAGCACACCCCAGTCGTCCTGCATCGGACGATTCTCGGCAGCCTAGAGAGGTTCGTCGGGGTGATGCTCGAACACTACCAGGGGGCCCTCCCGGTCTGGCTGTCCCCAGTTCAGGTGAAGGTGATACCGCTTTCCGACGAGCACGTCGTATACTCCTCCGACATTCTCGGGAAGCTCAAGGCAGCCGGGGTCAGGGCGGAGGGAGACTTCGCCAGCGGGACTATGGGGGGGAAGATACGGAGGGCGCAGATACAGAAGATTCCCTACATGCTGGTGATCGGGAAGAAGGAGGAGGAGGCGCAGACGCTGGCAGTGAGGACGAGGACCGGAGAGCAGAAGTTCGGGGTCACGCTGGAGGAGTTCCTCTCGGAACTCAAAGCGAAGGTCGCCGAATACAAGTGACCCACACCCTAGGCTGGAGATGGGACCTGCTGGGTCACGCAGTGCAGGGTGCCAAGGCCGTACACAAGTGCCCGGCAGTCCACCCCCAAGACCTCCCTCTCCGGGAAGTAGGCTCGAATAGTGCCTATCGCGTTCGTGTCGCTCGGGGACCCGAAGGTAGGAACCAGAACGACCGAGTTCCCGATATAGAAGTTGAGGTGGCTTGCTGGGAGCCGGCCGACCGGGGAGTCCACTCGTCTGGGCATCGGAACGGTGACGGCGTCGAAAGCTTCCCCGTCCTGGTCCTCGGCCCGCTTGAGGACCTCGAGGTTCTCCTTCAGGATGCTGTGGTTCGGGTCGGAGCCGTCCCCCTCCCACCCCAGCATTACGGTTCCGGGGTCCACGAACCTCGCGATGTCGTCGACGTGGCCGTCGGTGTCGTCCCCTTCTATGCCTGACTTCAGCCACACGACACGGCTGACGCCAAGGGTATCCTTCAGGGCCTTCTCGATGGCGTCCTTTCGCAGCCCGGGGTTCCTGTTCGGGTTGAGGAGGCACTGCTCTGTTGTGATCAGCGTCCCCATCCCGTTTGCGTCGACCGAGCCCCCCTCCAGCACGATTCCTGGCTCGAAGACTCGAAGGCCAGACGAGCGGGCGATCTCAGTGCCCGCCAAGTTGTCCGGCTTCAGGTCGTCGTACTTTTCCCCCCAGGCGTTGAAGACCCACTTGGTCAGGGCGACGTCCTTCCCCTTGACACAGATCGGAGCGTAGTCGCGGACCCACACGTCGGCAGTCCTGGTCCTGAGGAACACGACATTGTCCTTGCTCTTCAGGAGCGAACCGGCCCGTCGTTCCATCCTCTCGTCGTCCACGAAGACCCTCACCTCCTCCCCCTCCGCCAGGGAGTCGACTATCCTGGCGTACGTCTTCTCGACTTCGGGCAGGATCTGCCCTGGGAAGGTCTCCCTGTTCTTCGGCCACGAGAGCCACGTAGCCGCGTGCCTCTCCCATTCCGCTGGCATCCGGTAGCCCATGCTTGAAGGAGTCTGGGTCACGTCCGGCTACTCCGAGATCGAACGGTAGGTGCTGGGCTTCCTGTTCCGGAGAAAACCCCACCCCTTCTCGACTTCCTCCCCGAGTTCCAGGTTGCAGGGGACCACGAACGCCCCCTCTTCGTCCCCAGCCCTGAAGAGCACCTTCCCGAACTGGTCGCAAACGAAGGAGCCTCCCCAGAATTTCGTCCCTCCCTCGACGCCGACCCGGTTGACTGCGCAGACGACCATGCTGTTCGAGACCGCGTGCCCTACCTGGACGGACTCCCACGCGCGCTTCCAGTCTCCCTCAGTCTGCTCTATCCCCTTGACCCACCCTATCGCTGTCGGGTAGAACAGGATGTCCGCCCCCATCAGCTTGTTCACTCGGGCCGGCTCGGGATACCACTGGTCGAAGCAGACTAGAACTCCTATCCTGCCATGTTTCGTCTTGACCACGCAGTAGTCGCTGCCAGCCGAGAAGTAGTCCTGTTCGTAGTAGTGCTCGTCCTGCGGTATGTGCACCTTCCTGTACTTGCCGAGCATCTTCCCCTCTCCGTCGAAAATCACGCTTGTGTTGTACCGCTTCCGGCCTGCGGCTTCGCAGATTGTCCCCCCGACCAGGACGACGTTGTTCTTCCGGGCGATTCCGGAGAGGGCCCGCGTCGTGGGCCCCGGGATCGCCTCAGGGTTGCAGACCACCCCTCTCTCAGAAGGGAAGTAGCGGGTGGTGAAGAGTTCGGGGAGGCATACGATGTCCGCTCCGCCCTCCGTGGCTGCGGCCACCATTTCAGCGGCTTTCCGAACGTTCGAGCCCCGCTCTTCGGACGCTCGCATCTGAACCATCCCGATCTTGAGAACTCTTCCCGGCAATTCCTTGTCCACCCTCCTGGCAGCGCCCCTATCAACCTTGGTCGAGGGTCACTTCTTGGCCACAGGCTGGTGGATCAGGAACCCCGAGCCTGGCCCCTTCACGTCAGAGACCGAAGTGTAGTACTCTCTCGCCGGTCCCAGGAGCTGGTAGCCGCTGTTCAGGAGCCCCTCCAAGAAGGGACCGTAGGTCCTTGCGAACTGTTCGGGCGGGCCGGTGTGGCGGGTCTCGGCCACCAGGACCTCCTGGAGCTCCTTCATCTGAAACTTGCCCTCGGGCTGGAAGGGCTTGGAAACGGGGATGCAAGCATCGCTCCTAAGCTCGTCCGCCGGGGTTTCCGTGGGGTTGTCGTAGTAAAGGCAGAAAGGGTATCCTGACTGCTCGATCCCGTTCTTGTCGATCCATTCCTTCAACTCCCTCATTGCGTCGTAAATCGCACTGTAGGACCCCCTGTGCTCGATGAACGCAACAATGACCCTCGGCGACGCCGAGAACTTCGTCTCAGGCGCGGACATTGGATTCCCTCGGCGCGGACCCTCCCACCAGTAATAAACTGCTCGGAGATACGGAAGACGTATTATCAGAGCCGGCCTCGCGGGCCGGTCGGGAAGTTGATACCACTAGGGCTAGCCGCATCCCTCCAGACCGCGGTCTCGACCACGAACTCCACGACGACATCCCTCGTGGCCACCGGAGGGAAACCCCTCCTCCTCGTCGTCGCCGAAGTCGCGATAGCGCTCGCCCTGATTGCGGTCTTCGGGACCCTCTTCACGCGGGTGACGGGAAGGGTAGCGGTGAGGGCCGGCGCCTCGAAGTCGGTAGCCCGGGCCGCGGACCAATGGACCGCCGTCCTGATGGTGGTCCTCGCGGTGGTCTCCTTCGCGTCTCTCACCGGGATTTCCACGGAGTTCACCACCCTGACGATATCAGGGATTGGTGGCCTTGCAGTCTCCCTGGCCCTCCAGAACACGCTTTCCAACGTCATAGCCGGAATCCTGATGCTCCAGGACGGGGTCCTCAGGCTCGGCGACGACATCGAGTTCGGCTCAGTGAGGGGGGAGGTGGTCAAGCTTTCCTTGAGGACGACCTGGCTGAAGAGGCAGGACGGGACGATAACGGTGATTGGGAACAGCAACCTCTCTGCGGGCCCGGTGATCAACTATACGGCAAAGACCAGGCTCGAGAGGAAACTGCAGGTCTAAGACCAGAAGAGGTCAAGCGTAGTCGCCCCCATTATCTCGTCGAAGCTGAAGTCCAGCGCGTCCAGCATCTGGTCGAACATCGAGTGGGCGTACTCGATGTACTTGTCGGCGTCGACCTCCTCCACCTTCGCCAGCTCGACAGGCTTCACGTACGGCGGGTTCTTCGTCTTCACGTAGCCGATGATGTCCCCTGCTCGGATCTCCCTCCCCTTCTCCTCGAGCAGCTTGGCTGCCCTTACGTGCTGCGGGGTCGTGTCGTTGTACTTCTCCGTGGGCTTCCCCATCATCACGTTGAAAGCTAGGTCCTCGACCGGGACCTTGCGGTTCTTCAGGCTCGAGATCATCCCCGTCAGGAGCTCGCGGATGCTCGTCCTGGCCTTCTCGAAGTCGTCAGCGCTCTGCACACTGCTGAGGATGTCGAGTGCGCTGTAGAATGTGCGCTTCAGGTACTCCGGGGTTTGGCTCTTCTTGCCAGTCAAGCCCTTGATGTCTGCAGTCCCGTCTGGAAGGACCCCGAAGTAGTTCTTCTTGCGGCTGCTGAAGGCGATGTACCTGTAGGTCTTGTCCAGGTCGAGCTCGACACCGAGCTCCCCCTCTGCCCATCTCGTCACTGTAGTCACCTGCTCCTTGGACGGGTTCTGGAGGAAGAGGCTGTCAGTATTCTTCAGGACCACCCCCCCGCACGCGTCGACGAAGGTGTGGTAGTCTGCGACTGAGAGGTCATAGACAAAACCATTGTACGTTTCCTCGGTGATCCTCAACGTGTTCCTATCGTTGTATTCACTCGAAGTCGTCAGAGTGTATGTGTCCTTCGCTGCCCTGTAGTTCATGGTGTGTCTCTGTCCGAGGGAGGTCAGCAGAAGAGAGAGTCCAGAGATGAGAGGGAGGGAACTGGACTCGAACTTGAAGTTTTTCGAAGCATACTCGTCTGAATATCGATTGTCGAACACTCTTGAGCCATCCCCCTTAACTACGCAATTGAGGAACAAGCGCTTGTATTCCTCAGGGACATGGAAAATGAATTCCGGGACCTTCTTTCCTTGACTTTCTTGCCCTCCCAAGGCCTTGAAGAAGACTGCTGAAATCTCGTTCATCATCTGAAGTTTGTGCGTCTTGTCTACGTAGGTTGTCTGTGCACTCCCCGCCGAAGTGGCATAGGTCAGTAGCCTTTCCCCTTGGTCGGACCGGATGATCGACGCCTTGGCACCGTCGAAGAGAGACAGGTAACATTCTCTCAAATGCCCAAGCCAATCGAGATCTGAATTGGCTATTGATGCCCCGAGCCTTGACCGAGTTGTATCTGGGGTGCTTGAACTCCCCTCGGAAACGTAGGCCCCCAGAAGTTCGACAAGGGAACCGAACTCGGGAGTGCCCACCTTGATGTGACGACGCACCCTGATGTACTTCTTCCTCTTGATCCAGCCGAACCATACCCAGTTATCGTCGCAGCTCGCCTTCAGGACTTTGACGCGTCCCTTGTACATGGTTCGGTATTCGAGGTGCTGGAGCCATTCATAGACATCGATTCCCTCAATTCTTTCGACCTTGGGCAACTGCTCAACCCGAACCACGTGCTTGCCACTCAGTTCGGTGGGCTTTGCGAAGACCAGTCCTTCTTCAGAGTGCGCGAGAAGTGAATGGTCCTCGGTGACTCGTGTGACGCCCCACTTTTCACGGACGCGGTATATCCTCTTGGTGTTCCTGTGCCTAATCACAGCAAGGATTTCCTTGAATTGGACTCGACCAGTCTCCGGATTCATGCTAAGGGCCTTCCAGCCAAGCGGGTGTGCTTCGTCTTTCCCGTCAACACGAGTAACGAAGCTCCCCTGCGAATCGAAGAACTTCTCAACTGGCATGACTCGGAGAGTCCGTACAGGGTCAAGCAATGCGACACAACGCTCTCCTGTGATGCTGTCGCTGTAAAGCACGTTGATCCCGAGTTCGTTGCACTTCTGAATCGTCCGCGTGATCGCGTCGCGCCCTAGAGCGGCGGTAGCCTCGGCGACCGGGAGGCAGTAGAAGGCGAAGGTCTCGAAGCCGAAGGTCCCGTATGCAGCGTTAAGATACACTTTGAGGCCCTGGGTCACTACGTGGTAGAGCTCCCTGTCCTGCGGCGAGAGGGTAGTGTCTTTGGTCAACGGCTTGTAGTGGTTAACCCTGAGGTCGCGAAGCGAGCCTACGGCGAGGCTGGTCACCCCCTTCCTCTTCGTGCAGACCCAGGAGGTGGTGTCCGGGACCTTGTTGGACCTGCACTCCGGGTGGGGGCAGTTGACCGTCTCGTATGAGAGATTGTGGACTTTGATCAGGCTCGGATAGAGTGAGTTCGACACCAGTACTCCTTCGCCCGTGAAGAAGCTTTCACTCCCTCGCACGCTGATGTCGTAAACAGGTAGTTTGTTCTTGACGGCGCTAATCCGTTTTATCTTCTCGAAGTGACAGTCTCCGTTGTAAAACCGCCTAAGCGGCCGCTTGTATGCCTCTACGGAGGTTCTGTTTACTCGTTCATAGCGGGCAGGCTGAAGTCGGTGCGAGGCGTAGAACTTCGTTTTCGCAAACGATTGGACGTGATCAGAACGCACAAGGAGTTCGGGAGGAGGACGTTTGGTCTTGAGATAGGCTTGTGCACCATCGCTCCAGGTCAAGTAGGACTCGGGGTCACCGAGTGCCTTTGAGAGACAATGGAAGCCACTCGTCAATCCCAATGACAGCAAGTCCTCTATCAGTGGTTTTGAGTAACTCCCCACCTTGTACCTTCCGTTGCTCATGAACTGCCCATGCCTAGTTGAGTTGAACCCGTCACCTCTATAGTACCCGTCGACGAACGCTCGTCTCATCTCCACCGGCAGGCGTAGAACCCAATCGGGAATCCTCTTGTTGTCAGCGTCGTCTCCAAACCACTGCCGAACTAATCTCGCAAACATTGCACCGCTCAGGAAATGGGCACTACCACCCTGCCATCCACCAATGCCAAGATTGCTGCATCCAGCAGTCTCTGACTTGGACACCCAGGTCTTGAAGCCAGCCGTCTCAAGGTTCGATTGTGCGCGTTCTATGTCGCTCGAAGAGGCTTCGACTCTCAACGACCCACCTTGTTTGCCTCCGTCAATCCACCCTTCGGCCACCCAATACCCAAGCCCCCACATCAACTCTGATGTCAGAGGGAGAAAGCGTGGCAGGACGAACCTTCTGTGACTTCGCTTTGCCTTCAACGCGACGGTTCTGCCATGCCCCCTTCCTCCACGTGTGATTCGGTAATCGCCCAGTTGTCTAAGGTGAGGCAAGAGGTCCAGGAGCGTGTCGTGTTGCTCGTTGTGGAATGAACTCAGGACTACAAGATAGTCCCCGTTCTTGAGGTCGCTCCCTCGAACGGTCTTCTTCTTACCAGCCGAATCGATTGAAATGACCGAATGTCCTCTTGTTATTCTTACACGACGACCAGACTCGGTGAAGACTTCAAGCACGTCGGCCTGACTAGGATGTCGTATGACGGCAGTGACCGTCTTCCACGCCGTCCGCTGCGCTTCGTAATCGAATGACAGCACATCCCAAGTAGGAGCAATCTCCCTGGCCGTAAAACCCTCCCCGCTAGGCAATCGCTGCTCTACAAATTCGCCTATCTTGGTCTTGTAGACCTGGCCGGTCTGCCGCTTTCTTACAAGTATCGATTCGTCATAGACAAGACTAGCGAAGTCGAGGACCGAGACGTCGAAGAAGACCCCGGGCTTCGGCTCGATGACCAGCCCCCCCTTGTACTTCTTCCCCTTGATTATCGCCTGCGAGGAGGCGCCCCCCTTCTCTGACAGCTCGTCCTGCCTGGGGATGAGCGCCCCCATCCTCCTGTGCTCAGAGAAGAGCATGCTCCTGATCCAGTTCGACACCCCCAGCCTGGCCGCGTCGTTCATCGGCATCTTCCCGATCCTGGCGACCACCAGAAGCAGCTTCACAACGACCGAGCCCCCCATAGTCGTGAGCTCGTAGGTCAGCCTCGAGTCGTTCATGCAGTACCTGACAAGCTCGGCTAGCGGAAGGTCGCCGATGTTCCCCTCGAATTCGATCTTTGACTTTCCGAGCAGAGCCTCCGAGATGCCGTTGAGGGTGTGCTCCGCGTACCTGTTGCTGAAAGCATAAACCTGGATCGACCGGTTGTTGAAGAAACGGTAGAGGTCGATGTGAATTCCGTGTTTTATCGACGCCTCCTGCCTCTGCAACTGTATGGGATCCTCGTCATCTCCTATCTTGAGGGCGTCAGCCCTGTGTTTCAGATACCTGAGGTCGAAGTCGTCCCCGTTGAAGGTGACTATCATCGGGTAGTCCATGATCTTGGCAAAGACCGCCCTGAGCAGGTCAACCTCGTCGTCGAAGACTGTGGTGCTGGCCTCGACCCTCCCTTCGCTTCCGTTTCTCTTGAGCACGAACGCGAGTTGTTCCGCGTCGTTGAAGAATGAGACCGCGATCACCGGGAGGGTGGCTCTCTCGGGGTCGGGCATCCTTCCCTCCTCGTTCGCAACCTCGATATCGAGCGCGACCCGTTTGAAGTCCACGAGCGGCTCTCCCAGGAGCTCGGCCCACTCCCTCAGATACGGAGCGAACTCCTTAGGGTTCCTCCTGAAGACGTCCTCTAGTGAC
The DNA here is from genome assembly GCA_964476175.1 of uncultured Nitrosopumilales archaeon. Classification (GTDB taxonomy): domain Archaea; phylum Thermoproteota; class Nitrososphaeria; order Nitrososphaerales; family Gagatemarchaeaceae; genus DATFYP01. The sequence goes on along the minus strand of CAYYYU010000058.1, from coordinate 6,702 downwards.
TTCGCGACTCTGTCAGGCACTTCGTGCTTGTGCTGGACGACGTTCCCATTCGAAATGCCGTAGTAGGTCCCCATCCTGAGGCCTTTGTCGTAGGCGTAGTTCTCGTAGTACTTGATGTCGGCCTCCCACGCCCTGATTGAGTCCCTGATACTGTCGTTTCCTCCCCCGATCGCGAGCGGGTCCGTGGTCACTATCTTCCTGAGCTTGACGGTCGTGTCGTTGAGGAGGTCGAGCTTCTCCTCCTCAATGATTTCGACCACGTCCTTCCTCGACCTTATCTGTGCCAGCTCATCGTAGGGGAGCCGCGTGTAGCAGTAAGGGCGGTGTCCGGTGTTGTCCCGCCAGAGCCAGAACCTCCCCAGCTTCGGGTCATAGAACTTCAGCACAGCCACCCGGAGGTCGCCGTCGTAGACTGCAGACGCCAGAAGCCCCTCCTCGAGCTCTGTGACCGGCTTCGTCAGCTCTGCGAGTCTTGTTGCTAGGTTCCGGCCCGGGGCGGAGGTCTGCATGGAGGTCTCAGTTTCAGACGCAGAGCCAAGCGGACAGCAAATAAGGGTTAGTTTTCTGCATATCGTTGCACATCACGCAACGACGCAGCAGCTACTTTCCCGCCACCGGAAGGTGGCGCCGGCTCAACCCCATCGCCGGTAGCCTGCGGACTCCCACCGCACTCCCCACCCTTTCGCACCCCTTCATCGTTCTCGCTCAGAGGCGTCATTTCTGAAGCAGGGCGTCCTGTGAAGACGGCTTCGTTACCAACACCCCGCTTCTCGCCTGCGCTGCCTTTCCTTCCAGGTGGCTCCATGCGCGTGTCCGCGGGATGCTGATAACCGTAAACGGACGCCCACATGTAACACACACGCACCTTTCTCCTCGATTTTCCATCCTTCACGGTGATGGAGATGGGCTCTTCCAGCCGCTCCCCATGTCCGAAGAACCTCCTCCCGATGCAGAAGGCAGCAGCCTCGTGTATCGACAGTCCATATGTCTCCATGTACTTCGCGTCCCCAACCTTCGAGGTGTACGCCGGGTTGACCCTGCCCACGAGATATCCCTCCTTCCAGCACCTCGTCACGGGGTTCTTTGAGAACTTCTTCCTAACGAACGAGTAGATGACCCTGTTCCCCCTTCTCCCGAAGCTCCTGCTCCCCCTCATGTTCAGGGCCTCGATGGCGAACGCCTCTGCGCCGTGCTTCTCTGCCCACGCCGTGATGCTTGTAATCGTCTCTCCTATGATGGAGTCCCTCTTTCCTTCGGCTGCATACACGAGCCTGTCGTCCCTGAAGAACCTGTGGGCGATGAGGTTCCCGTCTCCGCTTACCACTGCTGCGGCGAAACCTTCCGGGTTGCTGTCTATGGCGCAAACTTTCTCTGGAACCTTGTCGGGCGACGGCAACGCGATCTCGAAGCTCACCTGGACGAGATATCTCCCGCTCCTCCTCACCACCCTCACGGAGTAGGCCCTGCCAGCTAGAGAGTCCGTGTGCTTCATGAACTTCTTGTTGACCCTCAGGTCGAACCACCTCCTGGTGTTCTTCACGCGGTAAACTCTTCCCTTCGCCTCCCTTGGCTCGATTCTCTCGGGGAAGTTGATGCCGACCTTCTTCCTGCCCCAGTCAATCCTGACGTTGGCGTTCCCTCTCTGGTTCGCCTGCCCGATGGAATAGAGTTGGTTGTCCCTTGCGTCCCTCCACTCCTGATTGGGTATCTTCCCCTCCATCCTCTCGACGAAGAGCTTCCTCGTCCCGAAGACCACCTTGGGTATCGTCCCGTCAGCAACATGCTTCTCGAGGATTCGCTTCCTCTTCTCCAGCCTCATCAGCTCCCTGTGCACCCGCTCCTTCTTCCTGGGAGACCTCGCTTTCGCGAGCCTCGAATTCACCTCCTCAATCTTATCGTAGACGTCCGAGAGGTACAGGGGAAGGAGCTCCCGTTGGCTCTTCAGCTCGGCGTAAGCGTCCCTCGCGGCGTGCTCGCAGTACCTCCAGTTCAGGGCGAGGGAGCCGAAGGTATCCAACCTGTGCGTGGCATCCTTCACGGAGTGCCTTTTTCGCAGCAAATCGTTGAAGGCAACCCTCTTCGCAGAGCAGTATCTCTGCATGAGGCCGTCGATGTCCCGCCTCTCTTCGGCGGATGGAAGGATCTCGCCATACTCGAACGTGAAATGCATGTCGGTGAATGATACCAACGATCAAGGCTGATTTTCCCTAATAAGGCCCAACCGTCCACAGATGATTCGCAACGATACGCGAGACCAGAACTAGTTCCAAGGCTACCGAGGCGCCCGGAACCGGCTCTGTTAACTTGACGGTGGACGGGGCGGGAATCAAAGTCGAAGGCGAGAACAAATGGCTAACCCTTATTCAGAACGCAAGCCGTATCAATTTGGATACCAAGAGGGACGCCGATGCCTAAATGGAAGAAGGACGCCAAGGAGTTCACGGTCGCCGTTCATCACAACGAAGCAAGCGGATACTACACGACTTCCATCCCGAAGCCTGTGATTGACCATCTCGGCAAGGGTGCGGAGATAGAAGCCATCACTTACACGATAAAGGGAAGTAAGGTCGAAGTCAAGCGTTCTTAGGAGTAGAGCTATACTCCTACTGAAGATGACTGATTCGAGCATGAGGAGCAAAGTTGCCGTAGCAACAATTCTGGCTATTCTTGCCTATCTCGCATTAGCCGTTCTAATCTCGGTGGCTCAGACTCCTTCTTTCATGGTCGGATTCTTCGTTTGTCTCTTCCTAATCACAGGTGCCTATGTGCTTGCCATTCTAAGCCCTCATCGTCCCAACAAGCGACGGGTGGTTCTTGGCCTCTCGGGCGTCATCACCATGCTCGTTGGCTACCCCGTCCTATGGTTCTACTGGGGCAGCGGCGATGGCCCATTTTCTCCATATGACGGACTATTCGGGTCGAGAATAACGCTCTATTGCGGCCCGTTCCCCAGCGGCTGTATTCAAATCAATTCGTGGCTGATATTTGCCGCATTAATCATCGCAAGTCTAATGATCCTATGGTCGATTAGGCCGTATGCCAAGAAAGGAAGAAGCGACCAATCCATGGCCCATCAACCGCGAGTTAACACGGGGAACAACCCGCCCGAACAACCGTCAAGTTAACAGAGCCCCGGAACCCACCGTTTATATCGGCACCCTACTTCGGCTGCGGAGATGCCCTCCCCATTGGGCGTAGTGAAAGGGAACGCCCCCTACGCCTATCTTGTTGCCGGTCTGATTTGGCTGGTTGTCGTCTATGCGACCGGCTCGGTTCTGCTCCTCTGGCCCGTGGTGGCTTGCCTGTTGGGCGGGCTGCTACTCAGGATGATGCCGGGGAGGAGGCTCACCTGGGCGTGGGCCACGGCAGCAGCCACGATGGGGCTGCTCCTGGCGCTCTACCAGGCGTACACCGCTGCTCCGCTTGTCTTCGGTTCTTTCTCCACGATAGCAGGCGCCTCCCTCGTGGCATTCGGGGTCTTCGCCGTGGTTCACCTGATTCTCCTCTACGCCGCGAATTCAAAGACCGAGTAGTCTAAATCAGCGAGCTCTTGGTCAGCCGTCTGATGAAGTAGACCGAGTACCCGCTAATCACAAAGAGGGCGGAGAACGCCTTCGTAGCGAAATCGAGACTCCATGGGATCTGGCTGAAGACCGTGCTTATCGAGTCAGGACTGATGGCGCAATTGGCAACGTGGGAACAGTAGGAGCTGAAGATGGCCCCCCAGATGATGAAGTTGTAGAGCACCTCGTACGCAGAGTCGAACGCGACCACGAACCCGAAGAGCTGGAGGGAATAGAGCACGAATGCAGGCCACTTCGATATGCGTTCCTCCCAGAGTCTGAGGCCGGAATAGAACAGGGCCACGGAGGCGATGCTGAAGTACGAGACAGGCTTCGCGAAGAACGAGAACGGCCACTCGACGTTGACTAGCACGTAGCCGACCGGTTCCTTTGAGAAGAGGACAGATTCGACGATGCCGTACGCGAGGACGGTGGCAATTATCAGGAAGGAAGCCCATGCTACAAGCGTGTACATCTTGCGCGTGCTGGGGTCCAACGGATTCTCCACTTGAGACGTTCCGGGCGTTTGACGTCCGTCCTTTAAGCATTAGTAGCGGGTTGCCCTCGCTCAACCGAACCGTTCTCGCCGCCCGAGAGGACGAGCCACACGAGCAAGGTCTGGAACGGGAGCTCGAGGTACCACCAGGAGAAGTCGCTGGGAAGGATGAAGATGGCGACCAAGAGGAAGACCGACGCGTTGAGGACGAGGCGGGGAAGGTTCCCTCCCCTGTAGAGAAGGTAGACGAGGACCGCCAGGAGGACCACGACCCTGAGCGCGACGGGAACTGCCCCGCCGAACAGCGTCTGGGCGATGCCGCTGAGCGTCGGGTTGAAGTTGAGCCCGAACGACTCGGGGGTGACGATCGACTGCGAGGGCCGGGCGAACTGAAAGGTCACTGTGTCGTAAATGAACGCTGACGGGTTCCACACCAAGAACGGGAGCAAGAGACAAGCAGCGACCAAGATGCTCACAGCCCCTACGACGAACCTCCGGCCCTTGAGAGCCCGCTGCAGAAAGAAGGGGTAGAGAAGCCAGACGAACTGGCTCGAGGCCAAGGACACCCCCAGGGCCGCGGCCGCAGGAACCTCCCTCCCCTTCGTCTCCCAGAGGAGGGCGAGCCCGAGAAAAGCCATAGCAACGAGCGAGTTGTTCGGATAGGACGTAGAGAAGACGAACGCCCATGGGGCCAGGAGGAAAGCTGCGGCAGCGACCCCCGACCGGGGCCCCTTGAGCGCGTAGAGCCCCCAGGCAACGACGAGGTCGGCCGCGACGAGGCCCAGGCGGATGTCCCACAGGGCACCGAACGGAGCGAGGAAGAGGAGCACCCCAGGTAGGTACGCATAGACGTTGGCAGCCCCGGATGTCACGAGCCAGGCCGGGATGCCGACATATGGATGCCCGTAAGGGTTGGAAGCGCTGAGGAAGGCGTGCACGGCCTGGGTGTCGTAGTAGTACACGTCGACCAAGGGAGGGAGAAAGAGGAGCAGGACCATCCGGAGCGAGACTGCGAACGCGATGACGAGTGCGAACGTCCGGATGCCTCCGTGGGGGTGAGGGACGGCCATCGGGTCCGCGCTGGGCGGGTTGCATGAATCTCAAATACCCTTCCTCAGGAAGGGCATCAGGGGAAAAGATGGAGTTCATACCGATAAACAAGCCAATCCTGGGGGACGAAGAGGGGCAGGCGGCCCTCGCCGTGATCAAGAGCGGCAAGCTGACCGATGCCTCCTACGAGGGGGGCAAGAACGTCCGCGAATTCGAAGGGAAGGTCAGGGCGCTCCTGACAGCGAAACACGTCGTGGCTGTCAACTCGGGGACGGCGGCGCTCCATTGCGCATTGCTGGCGCTCGGGGTCAAGGAAGGGGACGAAGTGATTGTCCCGTCGTTCACCTTCGTGGCGACCGCCAACGTGGTTCTGGCGTGCGGCGCCCGGCCGGTCTTCGTCGACACGAAGCCTGACTACTGCATTGACCCCGCGCTTTTCAGGAAGGCAGTGACGAAGAAGACGAAGGCGGTGATACCGGTGCACCTGTACGGCTACCCTGCCGACATGGACGAGATCCGTGAGGTTGCTGCGCAGCACTCCGTCCACGTCGTGGAGGATGCCGCCGAGTCCCTCGGGGCCGAGTACAGGGGGAGGCAGACAGGGACCCTCTCCGACATGGGGTGCTTCAGCATGTATGCGACGAAGGTCGCGACCACCGGCGAGGGAGGAGCGATCTCCACCGACAGCGACGAGCTCGCAGACAGACTTCGGCTAGCGAGGAACCACGGAATGGTGCATGGTTACGACACGCGGCACCTCGGGTTCAACTATCGGATGACCGAGATCGCCGCTGCAATAGGCTCGGTGCAGATGGACAGGCTTGCAGGGTTTCTCGAGGCAAGGCGGAGGAACGCGAAGTACCTGACGGAGAGGCTCGAGGGAGTCGACGGCGCAGCGTTCACGCAGACCGCAGGTGACAGGACTCACGTCTACTACCTCTACACTCTTTACCTCAAGAAGAACAGGGACAAGATGCAGGAACGGTTGAACGGAAATGGGGTCGGAGCGGCGACCTACTTCAAGACCCCTGTCCACATGACACCGCTGTACTCGAAGCTGGGCTACTCGAAGAAGCGGCTGGAATCGACCGAGGCAGCGGCGGAGCACGTCCTCTCTCTGCCCGTTCATCCAGCGGTCAGCCAGCCAGGAATCGAGAAGGTCGCGGACGAGTTCGTGGCTGCCGCCCGGGGTCTTCTAAGTGACTGACTGGGCCAAGGCATGACGAAGACCTGCGTCGTTGTCCCAACCTACAATGAGAAGGAGAACGTAGCCGCCCTCATCGAAGAAGTGAAAGGAGCTGGCGTCAGTGGTCTCGAGCTCCTCTTCGTGGACGACAACAGCCCTGACGGAACTTCAGACACGATCAGAGGAATCTCCTCGCATGAACCGTGGGTCCATCTCCTCGCGAGACAGACGAAGATGGGGATCGGGAGTGCCTACCAGGACGGTTTCCGGCACGCCCTCGAATCGCTGGAGTCGGGGGTTCTGGTCGAAATGGACGCGGACCTCCAGCACCCGCCTTCGATGCTTCGGGGCCTCATAGCCGGCATAGAGTCTGGGGCGGACACAGCCATCGCTTCGAGGTACGTCGA
>CAYYYU010000057.1:0-27147 GCA_964476175.1 uncultured Nitrosopumilales archaeon | reverse complement strand
GCCGGAGGCATGATGAGTGGTTGGAGCTATCTCAGCAACGACCAGCTCGCTGCAATCAAAGTGAGCCAACCCGCGGCAGAAGCGAATGGCACCCTAACTTTCAGTGGAGGTTCCATCTCAATACTTGTGTTGATGGGGCCCATGGCCCAGGGCAGGAACATGTATTCATTCGTCATTGACAACCTGACCAACCCGACCCTGGTGATTCCTCGCGGGACCAGAGTGACCATGATAGTCGCCAACGTCGACACCGACGCCTACCATGCATTGGCGCTCACCGGTGCGGCGCCGCCTTACGCTTACTACCTCATGCCCATGATGATGGGTTCCCTGGCCTCCACCCGAGTCCTGCCGCCCTCCTCATCGGGATTCGCAACGCAGCAGATCTCTTTCACGGTCAGCGGCGGACTGTACTATGCCTGCCCTGTTCCCGGGCACGCCCAGTCAGGAATGTATGGTCAGATCAGGGCTGGTTGAAGTGGTGGGTATGCTGGCAATCAAGAAATCTATGAAGCCTCAGAAAGAAGGATTGGCTGGCTTCGAAGATAACCTTTCACCTGACTCGAAACACCTCGCAGAAGTTTGCTTTTGTAAAGAAGCACAAAGAAATACGTCATCCCACGGATGTGGGTTGACATAGCATGCAGAAAGACCCGGTATGTGGAATGATGGTAGACGAGAAGAAGACAAAATACGCGTCAGAGCACGAAGGGAGGACGTTCTACTTCTGCTCGGCCAACTGCAAGAGCACCTTCGATAAGGATCCTCACAGGTACGGCCATCAGAGTTGGTGGTGAGTCGTGGCTCAAGAACTCACGACGGGAACCGGTGGCATGGCTGTCCAGCCAGCAAACGAGCTGCCGACGGCCTCGTTCGTTCTATCGCTCATAGCAGGGCTCCTGATCCTTGCCGGAGTAGGAATGATGATGACTTTCACCTACGGCACACCATACTACGGGATGATGGGAGGCTACTATGGGATGATGGGCGGGTACTACGGGATGATGCAGGGCTTCGGCTACGGCGGATGGTTCTACGGTGCCGCGGCGATAGGCCTGATCTCCGGAATCATCGTCCTGATTGGCGCTGTGATGATCTACGCACGGCCCAGCAAGGCCCCCACGTGGGGATTGCTGGTGCTCATCTTCTCAATCATCAGCTTCGTCGGAATGGGGGGTTTCTTCCTCGGCGCCATTCTAGGCACCGTTGGCGGAATACTCGCCCTCACTTGGCACCCGCAGGCGACGCAAGCGAACCGGGCACCAAGTGGCAGAGTATGAGGAAACGAAAGTCACTGAGAAAGCAGAGTCACGGGACGAGGAATGCGCTGATTGTGATAGTCTTGCTCGTCGCTGCGGTGGGGGCGATTGTGTACGTTTTGGTTCGGTCGGGGGAGGGGAACTCCACATTGCTCGTTGCTGGCGAGAAAGCCCCTGATTTCACGTTGACTTCTGTGAATGGTACATCTTTCAACTTGGCCGACCGTCTTGGCAAGTCTGCCGTACTTCTCTTTTTCAACGAGGGGCTGTCGTGCAGCCCCTGCCTGCAGCAGATGGTCGACATCGACAGAAACTACTCCGCCTTCAGCAGTATGGGGGTGACAGTGGTATCGATTACTGCCGATTCGATTTCTAGCATGAGAACCTGGGCGCAGGTCAACGGAATCACAAGGACAATGGTTCTCTCCGACCAGACGCTCCAAGTGGACCAAGCGTACACAACACTCTTTGCTGACACCGGCTCGATGCACCCCGGGACGACCCCAGGCCATACCTTCATCCTCGTCGGGAAAGACGGAACGATACTGTGGAGAAATGACTACGGCACGTACACGATGTACGTCCCGATGAGCGAACTATTGGCGAGCGTCAAGTCGGCGCTCGGGTGATCCACGTTGAGCCCGCCCACGCAGGTCTTGGTTGTATCAAAGGAAGGCTGCCTCCCATGCATCCGCATAAAGCGAATAGTCGATGAGCTCAAGGCGGAGCTACCCGCAATCGTCGTCCGGGAAGTGGATTTCACCTCAGAGGAAGGCGTCGGGCTCGCAGTCAAGAACGGGATTCTGTACCCGCCCGCTGTCTTCATCAACGGGTCCATGTTCGGAAAGGGGAAGATACTCGAACAGCCTCTGAAAGAAGCCGTGAGAAAGGCAGCGGGGCAAGAGTAGAATGGCTGGAGAGGCTTTTCTTCTTGCCTCGGTTCTGGTCTCCTTCCTCGCAGGGATAGTCGCGTTATCCATGCCGTGCTGCTTCAGCGTTCTCCTCCCATCCTATCTTGCTTCTTGCTTCAAGAAGAGGACCGCAATCCTAGGCATGACTCTGGTATTCGCGCTGGGGGCTGGTGCGGTTCTGCTTCCCATAGCCTTGGGCATCGGCGCACTCTCCACCTTGATCGGCCTAAACCACTCGCTCCTATTCGTGATCGGTGGTTTCTTCATGGTGTTCCTTGGCGTCTCTTCACTCCTGGGCATCCAGCTTATTCCGATGATTAACCCCGATGTCGACCTTCAGAAGACCAGCGTGCCGTCCGTTTTCGTCCTAGGAGCGTTCTCGGGCGTGGCCAGCTCGTGCTGCGCGCCCGTCTTGGCTGGGATGCTCGTCCTCACTGCACTCTCATCGTCGCTCATCGCTTCTGCCTTGGTGGGGGTGGCGTATGTGGCCGGGATGGTCTTCCCGCTCTTCCTCGTTGCAGTATTCATGGGGAGGAGCCGTTCCATCCAGAAGGTCCTCCAGGGCAGGATGGTCAACACGCGTCTCGGAGCGGTGCACTCCTCAAAGCTGCTCTCCGCGGCAATCTTCCTTTCCATGGGGGCCGTGACAATCTATCTGGGGGTCACCAACACCATGATAGTGACTCCCGGGTCTGAACTGTTCAACATTTACGAGACAGCGATTCAGAACGCAGTCAACGGTTTTGTCTCCTCGCCGTTGGCGCTGGCTGTGTTCCTCGCCGCCGTAGTCCTAGGGATCGGGTTCTTCGTCAGAACCAGAATCGCAAAACCGCGAACACTGCCACCCGGTGAACTGTAGCATGTCAAGACTCCGAGACGACCAATCACGACCGGAAGGAGTCGACTTTGCCGCCATTCACTGTCACCCTGAACACGGTCGTGCTGCCACCGGAAGCTCAACACGAGTCCAGCAGTGCCAGAACCAGGGGGTGATTTGATGGCAAGAGACCCGGTCTGTGGGATGATGGTTGGCGAGAAGTCGCAGTTCAAGTCCGAACATGAGGGGACGGTCTTCCACTTCTGCTCGCCGTCCTGCAAGGCCGCATTTGATGCCGATCCGCACAAGTACGCCCACAGGTGACCCGGTCCTCTCGGCAGACCGCCGGGTCGAACAATGGAGCAGCCCACCGAGCATAGTCTAACGTTTATCTCCCGTGCAGACCCGGCCGCAGGCAGGTGAACAGGTGGTTGGTTGACGATAAGTTCGAGCGGTACGTGAAGGACAACCTGAACAGCTTCGCGAAGGACGTAATTCGCCTCGCGTCTCAGCCGAGCGTATCGGCCAGGAAAGAGGGAATCGAAGAATGCGCTGTGCTCGTCGAGAAGATGCTGAAAGAAATAGGAGCGACCACCAAGGTCCTCAGGATGGAGGGGGTCGCGCCTCTGGTCTACGGCGAGGTGAAGTCGACCCGCTCGAACAAGACGCTCCTGTTCTACAACCATTACGACGTGCAGCCCGAGGACCCCATCGAGCTCTGGAAGTCTCCTCCGTTCAAGCCGGAGATTAGGGACGGAAAGATCTACGGGAGGGGGGTCTCGGACGACAAAGGCGAGCTCGTGTCGAGGCTGAAGATTGTTGAATCGTACATCAAGACGAGAGGGGAGCCGCCGTGCAACGTGAAGTTCTGCTTTGAGGGGGAGGAGGAGGTAGGGAGCGTCCACCTCGACGAATACGTCTCCAAGAACAGCGACCTGTTCAAGGCGGACGCAGTCATATGGGAATACGGGACCGTCGACGCCGAAGGGAGGCCGATGGTGAGCCTCGGGGTCAAGGGCATGATCTACCTGGAACTGGTCCTCCAGTCCCTGTCGCAGGACGCCCACAGCAGCTACGCTGCAGTCCTCCCGAGCGCACCGTGGAGGCTAGTGAGGCTCCTGAACACGGTCAAGGACGAGAACGAGCGGGTACTGGTCCCGGGATGGTACGACAATGTGGAACCCCTCGGGGAACAGGATATGTCCGTGCTGGAAGCTCAGCCCTTCGACGGAGACGCGTTCAAGAAGACCTACGGAGCAGCGGACTTCTTGGGGCGGATGTCCGGCGCCCAGGCGAAGAAGGCCTTGGTGCAGAGGCCGACCGGGAACATAGCGGGGATCTGGGCAGGCTACACAGGACCCGGGTCAAAGACGGTCCTTCCCAAAGAGATACACTGCAAGATGGACTTCCGGCTCGTCCCGGACCAGGACCCCGAGGACCTCCTGAAGAAGCTCCGGTCCCATCTTGACAGGAACGGGTTTGCGGACGTGAAGATTGAATTGGAGAGCATGGAGCCGGCGGCTAGGACGGCTTTCACCGACCCGTTCGCTCAGGCGGCAATTCAGGCAGCGGAGAAGGTATACCAGAAGAAACCGATAGTCGAACTCTCCTCCCCGGGGACCGGTCCCCTGTACATCTTCACGAGAAGGTACAAGATGCCTTCAGTGGACATAGGGGTGTCGGCTTTGGACGGCGGGATACACGCCCCGAACGAGAACCTGGGGTTGGACGCGCTGCACAAAGGGATGCTCTGGGTGGCCGAGACCATGGAGCGCTTCTCTGCTCCGTAGCTACCACTTGGTCAGGTCTCCTTCGAGCAGCCCCAGACCCAGGTGAGCGCGGTCGATGTGCTTGGACAGGTCCTTGTTGTCCTTCGCCTCCGCTCCACAGTAGGGGCACCTTGTTCCGCCCGGGTCGGCCAGTTCCGGAAGGGGGATGTGCTGCCCCAGCTTCCCAGACGCGAGGTTCTTCTGGGTGACGATTCCGATGAACTTCCCGTTCCTGGTAACCGCGAGCCTTCGGATGCCGAACTTCGACATCTTGGCTATCGCGTCTCCCACCTTCGCAGTGTCCTCCACGGTTTCCACAGGGGCGCTCATGACCGCGCTTACCTTCGTGGACTTCGGGTCGAGCCCCTCAGCTACCACCTTGTAGAGGATGTCCCTCTCGGTGACCATGCCGATCAGCCCGCTCTCCCCCATCACAACTGCCTCAGTAGCCCCAGCCGTCCGCATCCCCTTCGCAGCCGCTGCGATGGGGTCGCTCATCGAGACCTTGACGAAATCGGTCGACGTGTATGCCGATATCGGGCGGTCGAGGGACTCGTGCAGTTCCATTGGTCGATGCCGTCTGTTGCGGCCTATTAGATTTTCTTGCGCCGAAGGGTTATAGCGGCCACGTTGGCCGGACTCGCCATGAAAGTGGCAGTCTTCGGCTCCGGGCTGATGGGTTCGGTCATTTCGTGGGACCTCGCGAGGTCTCCGAACGTCGATGAGGTAGTCGTGGCCGACATCGACGCCGAGAGGCTCGACGCGGTCAAGCGCAAGACGGGGGGCAGAAAGCTGTCGGTGGAAGTGCTGGACATAATGGACCAGGCAAGGACTGTGAAATTCATGAAAGGATTCGACGTCGTCGCTTCCGCGCTCCCTCATGGGGTCGTCCATGCGGTCAACCTAGCAGCTGTGAAGGCGGGAGCCAAGCTTGTCGACATCGCGTTCGAAGACGCTCAGATGGAGCTCGACGGCGAAGCGAGGAAGAGTGGGGCCTTGCTGATACCGGGTTCGGGGGTTGCCCCCGGACTCGGAGGGATACTCCTCGCGCACGGCGTCAGGACCCTAAAGGGCGCCGATGAGGGGCACATTCTCGTCGGAGGGATTCCGCAAGTGCCTCTGCCGCCGTTCGGGTACAAGCTGGTCTTCTCAATAGTGGGGCTTCTCCGCGAGTACATCGAGGAAGCCAGGGTCATCAGGGACGGGAAGCTGGTGAAGGTGATGCCATTTTCAAAGGTCGAGCAGGTCAGGTTCCCCGAGCCCATCGGGACCCTGGAAGCGTTCTGCACCGACGGGCTCGCCAGCCTCGTTTACACGATGAAGGGGATGAGGGTGATGGACGAGAAGACCCTCAGGTGGCCGGGGCACGTCGAGAGGATGAACATGTTGATGGAAGCAGGCTACTTCTCGCGAGAGAAGCTGAAGTTGCCAGGGGGAGAGGTCTCTCCGCTGGAGATGTCGTACGCCGTGCTGGGAAAGATGTTGAGCAAAGGGGACACTCGCGACATGACGGTGATGAGAGTAGTCGCAAAGTCTGGGGCATCGGAGGCCGTCTACGACATGGTGGATCGTTACGACGAGAAGGTCGGGGTGACCTCCATGGGCAAGTGCACTGGGTACACCGGGTCGATCGTGGCCCAGATGGTAGGAGCGGGCGAAATCGCGGGCAAGGGGGTAATCGCTCCCGAAGTCGCGATTCAGGGTAAGCGGGTCGCCAGTCTCCTATCCGAGCTCGAGAGCCGCGGAGTGAAAATCTCAGAAAGGCGAAGTTGAGCCGGCGGCGGGCTCGTTCCGTGGACTCGGAAAGCTGGAGGCTGACGCTCTGGGGTGCGCCAAGTCTGGCGAGCTGGTTCGACGAGCCGATGCTGGTCCATTCGTTCAAGACTGGAGAAGGTTGTACTGCCCAAGATCACGGACGGGCCGGACTTCCTGAAGTCAGCCCGCCGACGTCACCAGACTATGTCAGAAGGCGGGGCGGGCTGTTCGGAGCGTTCCGTGGTGGTGTATTGCCGCGCATAGTAGACTAGCGGGCGCCTTTCGCTCAGCCCTGAAGCCGAGACGACCTCCCCGAGGATGATCGAGTGGTCCCCACCGTCGAGGACGCGCCATCTGCGGCATTCTATGACTGCCCTCGCGCCGTCGATAAGTGGGGAACCCGTCTGGCCTCTGTGGGACCTTATCTTCTCGAACCTGTCTTTGACTTCGACTCGCCCGGCGAAAAGGTCTGAGACCGACTTCTGGTCGTCCGCAAGGAAGTTCACCGCGAACGAATCTGCCCTCACAAGAGAGTCGTGCAGGGCCGAGCCTTTCGCGAGTGAGACCAAGACGAGAGGGGGGTTTAGAGAGATGCTCGTGAACGAGCTGACGGTAATCCCCTTCGGGCCGTCCTCTGCCATAGCTGTCACGACTGTCACCCCCTGCGGGAAGAGACTCATTGCAGCCTTCAGGCCTGCCTGGACGCCTCCGTCGGATGCCCTTTCGGCACCTGCTTTCTCCATCTGAAGCTGCGCGAACTCGAACTTGTTAAAAGGGTTGTCGCGGAATGGGCAGGTCAGGATGTCTAGGGCTCCGAGCGGAAACAGGAGAATCCCTCGCTCTTTCATGAGGAGGGCAGTCTACTCGTTTCTGCTGATTGCGATTGTGGTAGTGATCGGCATCCTAGGAATGCACGCTCTCGAGGGGATGTCATACCTCGACGCTTTCTACTTCATCAGCATGCTGGCCACCGGCGAAGGCCCGAGCTTCACCCCAGCGACAGTGGGCGGGAAGGTCTTCGCGTCCCTGATGGCCTTCGTCTCAGTCGGGACTACGATCACCGCACTCCTGTTTCTCTTCGGTCCGTTTTTCGGGCGAATCCTCAGGGTCGGGGTCGAGAAGATAGAAGAAGTCGAGAAGGAGATAGAGCACAGGCGCGATAAGGAAACCGAGGAAAGCAGCGGCTAGGCCAGACTCAGACCAACGTAGACGAGGGCCGCTACCACCGCCGAGGCCGGGATTGTCACTATCCAGGCCCAGACGATCCTCCGGGCCACCCCCCAATCGACAGAGGATGCTCCCATGGTTGTTCCCGAGCCCATCACGCTGCCGCTCACGACATGAGTGGTGCTCACTGGTATCCCCAGGAGGGAGGACCCGATTATCGTGGCTGCAGACCCGGTCTCGATCGTGAAGCCGTGGACCGGGTCGAGCTTGGTCACCCCGAACCCGAGGGTCTTCACGATTCTCCAGCCCCCGAAGAAGGTCCCGAGGGCGATGGACATGTGTGCCATCAGCACGACCCAGAGGGGGACGGCAAAGGTGCTGAGGTATCCAGTCGAGACCAGGAGGGCGGTGACCACCCCCATGGTCTTCTGAGCATCGTTGGTGCCGTGGCTCAGGCTGACCAGGGCGGATGAGACGAGCTGGAGGCGGCGGAAGTACCGATTAATCACGTGGAGTGGGACTGAAGAAGAGCCGGATCAGAACAGTCATGAAGGCGAAAGCGAGGACGAACCCCAACAGCGGGGAGATCACCATGAAGGACACGGTCTTCTCCAGCCCCGCCCACCCGAGAGATCCGATGCCAGCCTTCACCACCGCGGCTCCGACCAGCCCGCCGATCAGGGCGTGTGAGGAGCTGGAAGGCAGACCGAGGTACCATGTGAAGAGGTCCCAGACGATTGCACCTATCAGTGCTGAGAAGACCAGGCTCGGAGTCACGACATCAGGGTTGACTATGCCACTGCCTATCGTGGTGGCGACTGCGACCCCGAAGACAAGGAAAGCTATGAAGTTGAAGAAGGCAGCCATGGTGACAGCCGCTACCGGGGAAAGGACTCTTGTCGAAATCACTGTGGAGACCGAATTGGCTGCGTCGTGGAAGCCGTTGACGAAGTCGAAGAAATAAGCTACCGCGATTATCCCGATTACGTACAGGGCGAGCAAGGCAACACACTAGGTGTGCTTGATCATTACATCCCTGAGCGCCAGGCTGACGTCCTCGCACCTGTCGGTTACAGTCTCCAGGAACTCGTAGATCTCCTTCAACTTGAAAATGGTGATTACGTCGTGGCCCTTGAAGAGAGCGGCCACAGCCTCGTTCAGGAGCACATCAGCCTCGTTCTCGAGCCTGTCTACCTCGATGCACCTCTTGTCTATCTCGGCCTTGTCGACCTTCCTCATCATCATGAATACGGCGTGCAGCTGCTCGACGGATTCCCTCACTATCCCCGCGAACCTGACCATCGGTTCCGTCGGCCCGGTGATCTCGTACAGCACGAGCTTGTTCACGACTGCGTACATGAAGTCCAGGACGTCGTCGTAAAGGGACGCGAGCTTTGTCAGGTCCTCCTGGTCGATCGGCGTGATGAAGCTCCGATTGACCTTCTCGTACACCTGGTGCACGAGCTCGTCTGCGTCATGCTCGATTTCCTTGAACTCCTTCCTCCTGTCGTCCATGTCGTCAAACGACGTTATTGCCTCCTCGAGCTTTTCCGCCCCCCGAGCGACGAGGGCCGACTCTTGTTCGAGCAAGTCGTAGAAGGCCTTGTCCTGCGGTATGACCCACTCTTTGAGCCCCATCAACTCGGGGGGGCAATCTTGAGAGGTATTATCTCTTCCCGGCTGTTCTATCCGAATCTATTTTATCCCACGAGAAGCCCTGAGCAGTCATGGAGAGGGTCTCGATTAGGAGGGCCAAGCGGACCGACTCGGCCGCCTTCCTGAAGCTGGTTGCCGCCCTGGCGCACTTCGAACGCCTAGACCCGCCTGATCAAGAGGGGAAGCGGAGGCTCGTTGCGGACGTGTTCACCAAGCGGAGGCTCGGTCTGTTCATGGCTGTCGCAGGAAAGGCGCCCGTCGGATACGCGCTGTACTACTATTCCTATTCCTCCTTTCTGGCGAGGCCGACGCTTTACCTCGAAGATGTCTTCGTACTCGAGGAGCACAGGGGGCAAGGGATCGGGGCCCGGTTGTTCAGGAGGTGCGCCGAGGAGGCCCTGGCGCAGGGATGCGGGCGGATGGAGTGGGCAGTACTCACCTGGAACAAGAAGGCGATAGAATTCTACAACAGACTCGGCGCGCGCAGGCTTGACGAGTGGTATGTGTTCAGGCTCACGCCGGACCAAATTAGGAGCTTCGCGAGGAAATAGGCGGTGAACGAGTTGAAGATCGACATCCTCTTCTGCGATTACGATGGGACCCTGGCTCCAATCGGGGTCAGGAGGGAGTACTCCGCGGTTCCACCGGAGCTGGAGAAGGTGCTCTGGGATTTCGCCGCGAGAGCCCAGGTCGGGATAGTCACAGCGAAAGACTTCGACTTCATCAGGCCGAGGACCCGGTTCGCTAAGGGGTGGGCGTGTGTGGACGGGCTAGAGGTGAGGGTCGGGAAGAAAGTGATGACTCTGAGGAACTTGGCAGACCTCAGCCGGGCGCTGGCTCTGGCCGAGTCGATAAAGGGGGACGGTCTCGTGGTTGAGACGAAGTCGGGAGCGAGAGGGGAGGTCTTGGGTTTCTGCGTCGACTGGTCTGCAGGACGGAGGCCGAACCAAGAGGAACTTTCGAAGCTCGGGCAGCTCGCCGAGGGTGGTTTCCCAGCCATCAACGAGGTGGAGGGTTACATGGATGTCTTCGCCCAGAAGCCGGACAAAGGGAGGGCAGTGAAAGACTTGAAGCGACTCCTCGGTGTCGAAGGGACAGTAATGTTTATTGGCGATTCTACTGAGGACAACGCAGGTTTCCGAGAGGCCGATGTGGCAGTGGGGGTGTCACACGGGCAACCCCTGCGCGACCTCGAATGCGATTTTGTGGTTAACCATGACAAGCTGGAATCACTGCTCGGGTCGGTTCTGCGTGACGGGATGGAGTTCTCGCCCAGTGTCCCGGCTGTCAGAGGGAAGGAGTGACTGAAGTGCGAATAGGGGTCATAATGTACCAGACCAGCCTCTCGAAGGGGCAGGAGCTCGTCGCCCAGAGGATGGTCAAGGAATTCAGGCGGCAGGGGCACGAAGCGTACTTGATCACGAGCATCTTCCACGATTGGGAACCCGCGATTGGCGCGGATGAAGTCAAGCGCAGAGGAGGGTATGCGAACGTATTCGATGACACGCTGGGGATCCCGGTGGTGAGAGTGGAGAGCCAGACCCTGGCCTGGCCTCCCAGGCGGATCAGTTTCGTGGACTTCATGGCAAAGCTCACTGCGATTTCGGAGGACCTGAAGCTGAACGTGCTGATCACCCATTCTACACTCTGGAACGGACCCGAGGAGACTCTCAAGTTCGTGGAGTGGCGAAGGAACCAGATCCGGGGAGGAGCCCCCTTGAGGCCGATTGTCTTCTGCTACATGAGCCATTTTCAGGAGCCGTCCGACGACAGGTACGACATCAACGAGAGGTCATTCCGGGAGGCGTGGAACAAGACGAGCCTCCCCCTGATCGTGAAGGGGGCGGACTTCGTACTGGTCACTACCCCCTACGAAAAGGAGTGGATGAGGAGCCTTGGGGCGGACGAGCGGAAGTGCATCCTGTTTCCAGGAGGGATAGACTCGGAAGCACTCGTGGACAGCGGGGTCGGGCCCGGACTGAGGAAGAAGTACAGCATCCCAGGCAGTGTGAGACTGATATCGGCCCTCGGGACGGTCGAGGAGAGGAAGAACGCGGGGGCCATACTGAAGGTTGCGGCACTGCTCGGGGGGAGGCAGGACGTGCACTTCGTTGTCGCTGGCAGGCTCGAAGGGGAGTACGGGGAGAAGGTCCGGCGCGAAGCGCAGGGCCTCAACAATGTCACCCTCACGGGTCCTGTCCCGGACGAGGAAGTCCCAGGGCTGATACAGGAGACCTATGCGAACATCACGATGAGCAGGTCCGAAGCCCTGGGGTTGGCTCAGCTCGAATTCATGTACGCTGGCGTGCCAGTGATCACTTCTGGGGTCGGGGGCCAGGCATGGGTGGTGAAGGACGGAGTCAACGGCGTAGTCCTGCAAGGGCCCGACGACCTTCAAGGGGCAGCGCAAGCAATCGTGGACCTCGTCGAGCGCCCCGCTCACCGGGACAAGCTCGGGGACCGGGCCGGAGGGATCGCCTCCCTCTACACAATGCCGAGGCTCGTCAGCAAGTTATCCAGGACGATCCTGAAGCGGCTCGAAGACACGACCGGCGGCGCCTACCTCGCCCAAGAGTTGAAGAGCACGGAGCGGGTCCTGGAGGCCTGGGTGATGAAAGGGTACAGCGTCGCAGCCACCACCAGCAGGCTTGTCGTCAGCACTGCCAGGGGGAAGAACACCATTACGATCGCTTACGACGACATACTGAAGGTGACCCGGAAGGTCAGAGTGCGTTGGATGGTCCTCGTCGTCGGGCTCGCGGCAACGGGCATACTCGTGGCTGTGAGAGCGGCCGGGCTCCCAGTAGACGCGGGGCTGTCCTCGGCGCTGATGCAGGCAGCCTCAAGGTATTTCTCGCCGGCCGGAGTCTCCTTCCTGGACGGGGCCGTGCCATTCGTGCCGCTCGCCGTGGCTGGGGTCGTCTTCGCACTCACGGTGAGGAACGGGTATACAGTCTCCTACGGGGAGGGGAAGTCGATATTCCTACCCGGGGAGTTTGCGAAGGCTTTGAAGTTCGCGGACGAGCTTACGCTGAGGAGCATACTCCCAGCCGAATGAGCAGGCGAGGCGGGGTTCTCGCGCTCGAAGGAGCGATGCCCCCAGCTTCGACACTGCCCGGTACAGAGTCGGAACGTGGCGCCCGCCGGTCAGGCCGACGGATTAGGCCCTACGATTATATGGAAGATGAAAAACGGCTAGCGTCGAAAGGGCTATGCCCCGCGTGATGCTTTTTGAGGAAGCGGTCGGCAAAGACAGATTCCTCCTCGGAGGGAAAGGCTACGGACTAGTCGAAATGGCGTCGATAGGCCTCCCCGTCCCTCCCGGGTTCGTGATTCCGACCGATGTCTGCAAGGAGTACAACAAGAACGGGGGGAAGATCCCCGCGGGGCTCTTCGACGAGGTCAGGGCCAAGACAGCCGAGATAGAGGCCAAGACAGGGAAGAACTTCGGCGGGGTAGGGAAACCGCTCCTCTTTTCGATAAGGTCGGGGGCGCCTTTTTCAATGCCCGGGATGATGGACTCCATTCTGAATCTAGGGCTGAATGACAGGGTGGTCGAGGGGCTGGCCTCCGCGACCGGCAATGAGAAGTTCGCATACGATTCATACAGGAGGCTCGTCCAGATGTTCGGGAAGGTTGCAATGGGGGCAGACGGGGGCAGGTTCGAGCAGGTCCTCGAGGAGCACAAGAGGAAGGCAGGAGCGAAGATGGACATGGACCTTGGAGTCAAGGAACTCAAGGGAATCGTCGAGGAGTTCAAGCGCATCGTCGTGGAGACCACGGGAAGTGAGTTCCCGCAGGACCCGTTCGTACAGCTCAGCATGGCCGTGGAGGCCGTCCTGAAGTCCTGGATGAACCCGAGGGCGAAGGAGTACAGGAAGTTCTACAATATCAGCGAAGACCTTGGGACTGCGGTGAACGTGCAGACCATGGTCTTCGGGAACATGGGGGAGGACTCTGGGTCCGGGGTCGGGTTCTCGCGCAGCCCTTCCACCGGGGAGAAGGAACTCTATGGCGAGTATCTCCCCAACTCCCAGGGAGAAGATGTCGTGGCAGGGGTCCGCACCCCGCTCAGCATCGATGGGCTCGACCCGCGCCTGAAGGGGGAGCTCGCTGACGTAGCGCAGAAGCTGGAGGGACACTTCAAGGACCTGCAGGACTTCGAGTTCACTGTGGAGCACGGCAGGCTCTACGTCCTGCAGACTCGGAACGGGAAGAGGACCGCCCAGGCGGCCGTGAAGGTGGCAGTGGACATGGTCGACGAGGGTCTGATAAGCGTGGAGGAGTCGGTGATGAGGGTCGAGCCGGAGATGCTCGACGCCCTCCTGCACAGGAGACTCGACCCGCAAGGGGGGGACAGGCCAGTCGCGAAGGGGCTGAACGCCTCCCCTGGCGCAGCGACCGGGAGGGTCATCTTCGACACGGACGAAGCGGCCGAGAAGGGGGCGGAAGAGAAGGTAATCCTGGTGAGGCCCGAGACTACCCCGGAGGACATCAGAGGGATAATCGCGGCTCAGGGGGTCCTGACCATGAGAGGAGGGATGACTTCCCATGCCGCCGTCGTCGCGAGGGGGATGGGGAAGCCGGCGGTGGTAGGGTGCAGCGAGATCGAGATTTCGCGTGACGGGACGCACTTCGTGACCAAAGGTGGGGAGAGGTTGGAGAAGGGGGAGGTAATCACGATCGACGGGACTTCAGGGACAGTATACAGGGGGGAGGTCAAGACCATCGACCCCGAGCTGTCGAAGGAGTTCAGCGAGCTCCTCCGCCGGGCCGACGGACTGAGGAGGCTCGGAGTCTGGGCGAACGCGGACGCCCCCGACGCAGCCGCGAGGGCGCGTGAGTTCGGTGCCGAGGGGGTCGGGCTCTGCAGGACCGAGAGGATGTTCAACGCACCAGACAGGCTCCCCATAGTCAGGGACATGATAATGAGCAGGGACGCCGAGGAGAGGAAGACGCATCTCTACCGGCTCTTCCCCTTCCAGCTGGAGGACTTCAAAGGGATCTTCAGGGCGATGAGCGGCAACCCGGTGGTCGTCCGGCTCCTGGACCTCCCCCTGCACGAGTTCCTCCCGACCGCCGAGGAGCTTCTCATAGAGCTGCAGACGCTGAGAGAGGAAAAGGGGAGCAGCGAGGAAATCGAATCCAAGGAGGCAGTCCTCACAAGGGTGCGGCAGCTCGCAGAGCACAACCCGATGATAGGGCACAGGGGGTGCAGGCTCGCCATCACTCATCCCGAGATATACGAGATGCAGACCAAGGCCATCCTTCGCGCAGCCATCGAGCTGCTGCGGGAAGAGGGCAAGTCGGCGAAGGTCAAGATCATGCTCCCGCTCGTGGCTGACGTGAACGAGTTCAGGCTCCTCAGGGGAAAGGTCGAGGCGACTGCCGAGGAAGTCTTCGCCGAAGCAGGTGCCCGGGTTCCGTACCAGGTGGGAACCATGATCGAAACCCCCAGGGCCGCGCTCACGGCCGGTGAGATCGCGAAGTACTCTGACTTCTTCTCGTTCGGAACCAACGACCTGACTCAGACGACCTTCGGGTTCAGCAGGGACGACGTAGAGGCGAAGTTCGTGCCGAAGTATCTGGAACTGGGAATATTCGGGACCAGTCCATTCGACTCTGTCGACGTCGCCGGGGTGGGCAAGTTGGTGAAGATGGCAGTCAGGGACGGAAGGGCGGTCAACCCTTCGCTCGAAGTCGGCATATGCGGTGAGCATGGCGGGGACCCGAAGAGCATAGCGTTCTTCAACGAGGCGGGGCTCGATTACGTAAGCTGCTCGGGTTACAGAGTCCCGATCGCAAGGCTGGCCGCAGCCCAGGCTGCGGTTGCAAAGAAGAGCAGCGTGACGACAGTCTGACGGTCGGAGGTAGGTATTTTCTTAGGACAAAGTGTTAAACATAACACCGGTCGAAGCCATGCCTATGAGCGCCGGCCAGCGGAAGGCGGTCGGGTTGTTCTCAGACGACATGGACCGTGACGTGAACATCTTCTCTTCAACCAAGCACAGGATCATGCTGACCCTGAAGCGCGAAGGGGAGTCCGACCTGGACGGCCTCAGCAAGAAGCTTAAGATTTCAAAGATGGCAGTCTACAAGCACTTGAAGGAGCTCGAACGGAGGGGGCTCGTCGAGAGCGAGCCGGAGAAGAGAGGGGCAGGTCGCCCCAGGCTCCTGTTCAGGCCGACGGCCGGCTCTGCTAGCATATACCCGAAGGGATATGGCAGGTTGTCTCTCGCATTGCTCGACTTCGTAGAAAGGGAGCTGGGGAGGGACGCTGCCGTCGGGGTCCTCAGGGACCTGCAGTCGGAGCGGATCGAAGAGGATGTGAGGGTTGCCCAGGCAGGGAGTCTGAACGGAAAGGTCAGGAGGCTTTCCCGAGTCCGAGATTCGGTCGGATTCATGTCTGGGGTCGAAGAGACAGACGAGGGGATCGAACTCCTCGAGCACAACTGCGCCATCCCTGCGGTGGCACAGAAGTACCCCGAAGTCTGCGAAGCGGAGCGGTTGGCCTTCGAAAAGGCGCTCGGAGCCAAAGTTGAGCTTCTGGTCTCATCCCCCGAAGGAGGCCCAGCGTGCAGGTTCAGGTTCACGCCGAGGTGACCGCGGGCGAGCTCCTGCGACTTTGCAGGAGAACGCGGACTGTTCCCAGTTGTGAGAATCTCCTGTGGACATTAAATACAGACAAGATTGGAAAAATACGAGCGTGGGGACAGTGACCAACGGGATTCCAAGGTCCCTTGTCATAATCGACGCTGAGCGGTGCAAGGGGTGCAGCCTATGCGTGGTGGCCTGCCCTCAGAAGAACCTCCACCTTTCGCCGTCGTTCAACAGGTCGGGCTTCCACCCGGCGGTCTTCCACTATCACGGTGAGAAAGGGGACTGCACTGCCTGCGGCATCTGCTATTGGGTCTGCCCCGATTTCGCGGTCGCAGAGGTCCGGAGCGTGAAGCGTGGATGATGGCCCGCGAATTCGTGAAGGGGAACGAGGCCCTCGCCCTGGGCGCCTTGAAGGCAGGGATGAACGCCTACTTCGCGTATCCGATAACGCCTTCGAGTGAAATCCCTGAGACGCTCGCCAAGGCATTCCGGGATCCACAGTATCCCGAGTTCAAGGTCTTCCTCCAGTCCTCCAGCGAACTCGAGGCGATCAACATGGTAATCGGCGCCGCTGCGACCGGGGCGAAGGTGATGACCGCCACATCAGGGCCCGGGTTCAGCCTCAAGCAGGAGGGGCTCTCGTACGCAGCCGGCATGGAGCTGCCGTTCGTGGTCGCAGACATCAACAGGTCGGGTCCCGGGCTGGGGAACCTCGGTCCGGAGCAGAGCGATTATTTTCAGGCGACCAAGGGCGGAGGGCATGGTGGTTACAGGAACATAGTGCTTGCGCCCAATTCAGTGCAGGAGATGGCGACGTTCCCGGCGCTCGGGTTCTCCATGGCGTTCAAGTACAGGAACCCGGTGATAATCTTGGCGGACGCGTTTCTCGGGCAGCTGAAAGAGGACATTGCGTTCCCGGAGATCACAGAAGAAAGGTTCGAAACCCCATGGGCTGTGACTGGGGCAAGGGGTGAGACTAGGCACATCATCGCGTCGCTGCACCTTGACCTCGAGGACCAGAACCTGCACTCGGAGCATCTGATGAGGAAGTATGAGGAGATAGACCGGACCGAACAGAGGTCGGAAGAGTTCTTCACTCAGGACGCCGAGGTCGTCCTAGTGGCGTACGGGATAGTGTCCAGACTCTGCAAGTACGCAGTGAACAGACTCAGGCAGAAGGGGGCCCGGGTGGGGCTCTTCAGGCCGAAGACGCTCTCACCATTCCCTTCGACCAGGCTGAAGGAGCTTTCTTTAGGAGGGGTCAAGAGGTTCATAGTCGCGGAATTGAACATGGGCCAGATGTTGTATGACGTCAAATTGGCTGTCGGCAACCCTGAATCGGTGGAGCACATCCACAAGCTGGGGGGACTGCTCCCGGCCGCTGGAGAGATCATGAGCAGGGTGGAGGGGAAGACCAGATGATGCCAGGTCAGGAGGAGGCGGGAGGAGAGTACGAGGTGAGGCTGGGGCGCCTTTCCACTCTGACCGGGAAGCCGACCCACTACTGTCCAGGGTGCGAGCACGGGACCCTCACGAGGCTGATCGCAAACGCCATCGAGGAGCTCGCCCTGAGGGAGAGGGCGGTCGTCGTCGACTCGGTCGGGTGCAGTGTCTTCGCTCACGAATATCTCAACGTTGACGCAGTCCAAGCCGCGCACGGGAGGGCACCCGCTGTCATGACAGGCATCAAGAGGGTGAGGCCTGACCTCGTCGTCTTCGCTGTGCAGGGGGACGGGGACGCAGTCTCCATCGGGCTACAGGAACTAATCTACTCGGCGAACAGGGGAGAACCGATCACCGTGTTCCTGGTCAACAACGCGATCTACGGCATGACCGGAGGACAGATGGCGCCGACGACCCCCGAAGGGATGGTGACCACCACCACACCGGAGGGGAGGGACACGGCCTACACCGGACAGCCCCTTGACGCTTCCAAGCTCATCGCCCAGCTCGAGGGGGCTTCCTACGTCAAGAGGGTCTTCCTGCCGGTCACCCCCATAAAGTCGAGGGACCTGTACAGCGCCGCTGGGTCCCTTGAGGGGGCAAGGACTGTGGCCAACGCCTTCAAGGTCCAAATGGCCGGGGGATTCTCCTTCGTCGAGTTCGTCAGCACGTGCAGCATCAACTGGAAGATGAGCGTCTTGGATTCGAAGAAGTACGCGTGGGACGTCCTCGCCAAGGTCTTCCCGCCCGGCCTCTACAAGGATAAGCTGGGGGTCGAGAAGAGATGAAGACGCAGATCATTCTTGCCGGACATGGAGGGCAAGGGGTCCTCGACCTTGCGAACTTCGTCTCGTACTACCAGCTCCTCAAGGGGAGGCACGTGGCGTACACCCCCTCCTACGGGCCAGAGAGCAGGGGCGGAAAAGTGAAGTGCTACGTCGTGGCTTCAGATGAGGACATCGACTCGCCGATAGTGGAGGAGCCTGACCTGCTCATAGTCATGAACATCCCATCGATGGACTACGTCCCGATGCTGAGGAAGGGAGGGACGCTAATCATGAACAGCTCGCTCATCTCATTTGGCCCTGAACGAGACGACATCACAGTCGTCAAAGTCCCTGCGACCGACGTGGCCGCCGGGCTCTCCGAGCTCGGCCCGACAGGGTTGAAGGACACGACCATAGCCGCGAACTCCGTGATGTTCGGGGTCTACCTTGCCGTGGCCGGAGAGAAGCTGGACGTGGAGGCGGACAGAGTCAGAGAAGTGTACACCCACTTCCTCACCGAACGCAAGAGCGTCTACATCCCCCTGAACATCGGCGCCGTTGAGCGAGGATACGCGCATGCGGCTGGGGGAGAGGCAGGGAAGCTTGTCGTTCCGAGGGAGGTGGCCAAGCCTTGAGGACGGAGCAGGTGAGGGACTTTCGGGTCAGGGACTTCATGACCAAAGGGGTTCTCACCGTCGAGCCCTCAGCCACTGTCGGAAAGGCAATCGAGCTCATGGGGGGGCACGAAGTCGGAAGCCTCGCGGTCGGTGACAGTGGAGGGGTGGCGGGAATCCTTACCGAACGGAACCTGCTGGCGGCTCTCGCGAAGGGGAGGATCCCGGCCAACCGGACAGTGAAGGAGTTGATGACCCCGAGGGTCACAGAGGTCTCCCCGAGCATGAGCGCTCAGGGCGCTGCCAAAGTGATGACTGACAGCAGGGGACGGCTTCTCGTCTTCGAGGGCGGGCAGCTAATCGGGATCGTGACTGCGACTGACCTGGTGAAGGTGATCTGGCGGGTTGGGGCTGTCTTCGACATGGGAGACGTGGTCTCCCGAAAGGTGGTGACCGCCAAGATGTGGAGCAGGATCGGGGCTGCCGTCAAGAAGATGCAGGTCAAGGGGGTCGGGAGCATCGTGCTGACAGAAAGGCGAGTGCCGCGCGCCATATTCACGGAGAGGGACCTCGTCGCCCGCGTGCTCTATCTGGGTCTGGGGACGGACGAGCCCGTTGTCAGGGCCTCAACGTCACCATTGATAACCGCAGAGCTGGGCACAAGCGGGAACGAAGCGGCAGGGGCAATGGTGTCGAGGCGCATCAAGAGGCTCCCCATGGTGAGGAACGGGAACCTGGTCGGCATCGTGACAGCGAGGGATCTGGTCCAAGCGTACGCCTACCCGTACGGGAGCAGAGGGACCGAGGCCGCGGCCCAGTTCAACGTCAGGTACGGGGAGCTCTGCCCGATTTGCCAGAGCAGAATCGACGATAAAGGTCTGTGTGGGTGCGGGGCCGGAGGCGGGTAGCCCTTCCGCCGGCTGAAGACCTGAAGACACTGAGGTGGGGGACGGGTGAAGGGCACTGAGCCGACTGTCGAGAGGGACGCAAAGGGAAGGACAGGAGTCTGGAAGACCTCCTCAGCGCCGGTCCTGCTGCTCACCGTGCTGTTCCTCGGATATCTGGTCTACGCAGCCGACAGGTACGTGCTGACCACCCTTCTCACCCCGATTCAGAAGACGCTGCAGCTCACCGGTCTCGAGGTCGGTCTGCTCGGGACCGCCATCTACGTCGGCGTCCTCAGTACAGTCTTCGTCGCTGGACATCTCTCTGACAGGTACGGGAGGTGGCCCGTCGTCATCCTGGGCTTGGCAGTCTTCACAGGCTTCACGTGGATGATCGGGTTCTCCACGAACTTCGCAGAGGCGTTCGTCTTCCGACTGGTCAGCGGCATGGGGGAAGGAATCTTCTGGCCAGTCGCCATGGCCGCGGTTGCAACTTTCTTCTCCGGGCGCAAGGGTTTCGCCCTCGGTGTCTTCTATGTCGGCTTCGACGTCGGCGGGATCGTCGGCACGTCTGTCGCCGGGCTCACCTTCTACCTGGCTGGGGACTGGAGGCAAGCGTTCTTCGTCGCCCCCTCGGTTGGGCTGGTCGCAATCGCAGGAGCCCTGTATGCCAGGCGAAGGTTCCCCTGGTCGGGAGAGGACACTCAGCGGATCAGGCTGGGCAGGGACGCAGTCGACCTGCTCAGACGCAAAGGGACCGTGGCTATCATGGTCTTCGCACTCCTGGCTACATGGGCAACCGTCTGGCAGCCGGTCTTTCTCGTCTACTACTTCAACAAGGTGATGAACATCGACGTTCCGTACGCAGCTCTGCTCGCCACACCGGTCCTCGCCTCCGGGGCCGTAGGGAAGATTACGCTCGGGAGCATGTCGGACAGGTGGAGAAGGGACAGGCTCCTGGTGGCGGTCGCCTTGGCCACCCTCTTCTCGTACGCAGTCTTCTTCGAGTCCACGAACCTCATGGTTAATGTGGCGGCCGCTCTGTCCATGGGGTTCTTCAGCTCCTCGATCTTTCCAGTGATGCAAGCGCTGATGGTTGACAGTTCGCAGGGTCGTCCCGGGACTGCGCTCGGCCTGACTACGACTGCCCAATCGATAGCGACCATTCTCGCACCGTCCACCACGGGCGCGATGTTTGCCCTCGGAGTGGGGAGGGCCGTCGCGCTCGAGGCGATGGTCCCTGCGGTTCTGACAGTGGCGGTAGCCTTCTTCCTGAAAGAACCCAGGCTTCTGTCTCGCAAGGTGTCAACCGGGGGCTCGGAGTGAGTTGGAAGCGCGCCGAGGTCAGGTTTTTCTGTCAGTGATTCAGGCCGGGGAAGTAGCATGTGCATAAACAGGGTGGGCAAGGTCCTCCAGGTGGCTGAGGGGAGAGCCAGAGTGGAGTTCTTCGACTCGAAGGTCCTGGGAGACGTGGACGTCTCACTCGTGGGGAGCATCCAGAAGGGGGGGTTTGTCGAGGTGTTCGGCAACCTCGCGCTGTCTGCGCTGAGCGCAGCCGATGCCAGAAGGAGGAAGCAGGCCTGGGCAGAAATCAAGAGGGCCGCGGTCGTACCTTGACGCAGCAAGAAGCTAGGTCGAAGGACAAGGGTATCCTTCTGCATGCAAAACACGCATACATGCCGAACAGTCTCGGCTACTGCGGCCCCGACGACAGGGGGCTCATCCTGCGGCATATCGAAGAATCGAAGGGGGGAGAAGACCTAGTCTCCACCCTCAAAGGGTTCGAGGCAGCGTACCCCTTCCTCCGCCTCATCGCCAAGTCGACCGGGAGAGAAATCTTCGACTACTCCGTCCCTGAAGCATACTGGATCGGCAACTCCCTTCTCGACAAGGTTCCTACCCCCGAGTTCTACAGGTTCTCGCACCACGAGCTGGTCGGCAAGGACCCGGTCGAAGTGAAGAAGATCTTCAGGTCGTTGGGGGGCTCGGCCAGGCCCCATCACACTTTCTATGTGATGAGCACGTACGCTGCTTCCACTCTGAAGGATGGGCCTACCCTTTCGGCTGACGGAAGAAAGAAGATCCAGGGCCTCATAGACAGCTGCAGGATTTCGTGGGGGCAGGTCAGAGGGGTGGACGGGAAGAAGTTGGAGGTCGAATACAGGCCGGTCATGCTCTCGGCCGGCGGGCTGAGCCTGTCGAAGCCGGTGGTCAAGAAGGTCGACTACGATCCCGAGGTCAGGTCGTTTGCAGGGGTGAAGCCGGGGGACTGGACGACTCTGCACTGGAACTATGCCTGCGAGATTCTGACCCCAGTACAGCTCCGGAACCTCGTGAAGTACACCGAGCTGGACATCAGGTCCACCAACGGAATCCTGAGGCGCCCTCTGAGAAGGCGCTGACGGTAGGCTGAAGGCTACGGGCCCAGGCTCCCCAGAAGGTTGATCCGCTGGACTCTCGCCCTGTCAAGCCCCTCGAAGGACTTCTGCAGGTCAGCCAGAGTCGAGACGTTCTTCCGGGACTCCAGCGCAAGCTGCTCGAAGACCCCCCGCCGGGAAGCGTTCTCAGGCTTGGCTGCGAGCATCTCGTAGTTGCTCGCAAGGTCATCCTCGACCGCGATCCAGTGAAGCAGATTTTCGATGGTGGTGTCGGCATATCCAGTCTTCACGGTCTCTTCCACCTTCTTTGCGTCCTCGACGGAATGTAGTTCTGCGATGATTCTATCTCTCGCCATGAGACCACTGCAACAGTCTCCGGGGCGGACATATTAAACGAGTTGCGTTCAGATGAGCTGGTTAAGGAACAGGAAGGGGACAAGTCCGGTCAACAGGCTCAGCAGCAGAAGCAAAGCCGAGGGTGCAAGATCGGCGGCGCGTTTGTGCTCGACTGGCTCACCCGCCTCCCCGAAGACCACCATGTTGATCACCTTGTAGTAGTAGCCGATTGATAGGAGGATGTTGAGCACCACGACTACCGCCAGCCAAGAGAAGAGCCCCGAGGCTGCGAGGAGGGACTGCACCACCAGGATCTCGCTCCAGAACATTCCGAAGGGGGGCGCCCCCACCATCCCGAGGGACGAAGACGCGTAGAGGAAGCCGAGGGGTCTGTCCTGCCTTCCCACCCCTTTCAGCTTCTCCAGCTCGGCGTCCGCGTAAGCCGAATGGTCCTTGCCGAGGAGCATGAAGAAGCTGGACTTCAGGAGCCCGTGGTTCCATATCGTGAACACGACCGCCACCATTCCAGTGACGCTCAGCGTGGAGAGAGCGGCGAGCATGTAGCCCGTCTGGGCGATCGAGCTGAAAGAAAGGAGCCGCCTCAGGTTTGTCTGGACGAGGCCGCTCAGGTTGGCGACGAGCATCGTGACTACGGCCAGGACCGCGAGCAGCAGCTGTATGCTGGCCACGCTCACCGACGTCAGGCCCCCAAGCGGGCCGAAGCCGAAGCCTGCTAGGGGGACGAGCGGCTGGACCACCTTCAGCATCGCGAAGATGCCCACTCCAGTCACCGCCCCAGACACCATCGAAGCAACCGGTAGGGGGGCGGTCGCATAGACGTCTGGAAGCCATGTGTGAAGGGGGACTACTGCGGCCTCTATGCCGAGCCCGATTATGAGCGCGGCGAGACCGAAGGTGCCTGCGGAAGCTCCCAGAGGGAGGAG
This sequence comes from uncultured Nitrosopumilales archaeon, assembly GCA_964476175.1. Lineage (GTDB taxonomy): Archaea > Thermoproteota > Nitrososphaeria > Nitrososphaerales > Gagatemarchaeaceae > DATFYP01. The sequence goes on along the minus strand of CAYYYU010000057.1, from coordinate 3,847 downwards.
CGTGGCTACGGTCTGCAGCTGAATCGAACCAGAGACCGAGTAGATGATAGCGATGCCGTAAAGAGCCAGGAGACTCCCTATGCCTGCCATGAAGAAGTACTTCATCGTAGCCTCGAGCGAGAGCTGCTCCCTGCCGAAACTGACCAGGCCATAGGCCGCCACGCTCATTCCCTCCCAGAAGAGGAAGAGGGTCAGGTAGTCCCCGGCCGAGACGACGCCAACGAGCGAGCCGAGAAGGAGAAGCACAAGGGCGTAGAACGGCCCCGCGCTATCCCGAGGGCCGATGTATCGCAGGGAGTAGAGCGTGACCACGAGGCCGACCACGAGTACGGTGAAGGCGACGAAGACGGAGAACCTGTCCACCATGTAGAGGGTGCCGAAGAATGAATCGACGGGCTGGACGGTGGTAAGACTCTGTAGCGGAGCCCAATCCAAGAGGAGAAGAGCGAGTGAGACTACGGCAGCCCCAACGCAGACCGCTCCGGCAACGTAGCTCCGGCGGAGGCCGAACCCCCTGCCCGCGATGTCAGCCAGCAGCGAGAGCATGGCCCCAGCGAAGAGGACTTCTAGCACTGTGGTGAGCCACATTCTCTAGAGGACCCCCACCGCGAAGAGCATGAAGAGAGCCGCCACTGTCAACAGGATCAGGGCGGTGTTCGCCTCCAGCAGGCCAGTCTGCATGTAAGAAGCTGCACGAGCGAGAGGGCCGACGATGCCACTGTATATCCCGGAGTACAGGCGGTCGAAGCCGAGCCCCTGGAGCATGTAGCTCCGGAGGGACCGCAGGCTTCCGTTGGCTTCAAAGAGCGCCTTGGTCCGGAGAGAGTAGAGCGAGAAGGCCAGGTAGACAGCCCCGACCCCGACCGCCAGGATGGCGACAGAGGTGGCGAGGGTGGCTGCGTCGGGAAGCCCGAGCGACAGGATGGGGTAGAGCCCCTGAGGGTAGAGGACGCCCCAGGCGAGGAGGACGGAGGCCGAGAGGGCGAGGATCGGCACCAGCATCGTGGGAGGCGCCTCAGAGACGGTCTGCTGTACTTTCGATGGCCCGAAGAAGACCTTGAACAGCGCCCTGAAGCTGTACAGTGCGGTCGCCGTGAAGACGAGCACCAGGGTCGCAGCAGGCAGGAGGCCTGCCGAGAAGGCCAGGGAGAGGACCGCGTCCTTGCTCCAGAAGCCTATCAGAGGGGGGAGGCCGCTCATGGCGAGCATAGCCAGGAGGAACCCGACGAAAGTGTACTTCAGTTTCTTCCGGAGGCCTCCCATCTGCTCCATGTCCCTTGTCCCGACGGCTGTGATGACCGAACCGGCGGCGAGAAAGGCGAGCGCCTTGAAGAGCCCCTGGCTGACCATGTGGTAGGTCGCGGCTACGCCGCTCCCCATCCCGACGGCTGCGAACATTATCCCCAGCTGGCTTATGGTCGAGTACGCCAGGACCCGCTTCAGGTCCTCCGCGGCGAAGGCGCAGACCCCACCCACGAGGGCGCTGAGGAGCCCCACGAAGAGGACGATCGAGAGCAGGAGTTGAGAAAGCTGGAACAAGGGGAGCATCCTCACGACGAGGAAGACCCCCGCGTTGACCATAGTCGCGGCGTGGATGAGGGCGGAGACGGTCGTCGGCCCCTCCATCGCGTCTGGGAGCCACCCGTGCAGCGGGACCTGCGCAGACTTGCCCATGGCGCCGATGAAGATGAGCACCCCCAGCAGGAAGACCCAGCCGCCCCCGAGAGCGGAGGCCCCGTTCGGCCCAAGGATGGTGTCGAAACTGGTGTTTCCGAAGAGGGACCACGCCAGGATCACTGCCAGCAGCAGGGCTGCGTCGCCGATCCTCGTGACAATGAAGGCCTTCATGCCCGCTTTCCTGGCCGACTCCCTGTTGGACCAGAACGCGATGAGCAGGGCCGAGCAGACGCCGACTATCTCCCAAAAGAAGTAGAGCTGGATCATGTTCCCAGCCATCACCAGGCCGAGCATCGCGCCGATGAAGAGCAGGATGAGGGAGTAGTACCTCGTCAGGCCCTCTCCGCCTTCCTTTTCCATGTAGCCCAGGGAGTACACGACGACCAGGAAGGAGACGAACGCGACGAAGGCGGAGACCAGGACCGAGAGCCCGTCCACCTTCACCTGCAGCGAGGCCCCCAGCGCAGGGAACCACTGGGCTGCGGTCTCGGAGGTCGGGGTGACGAAGTTGAGAGCCCCGTACGTCGCCAGAGCGAGGGACCCGCCGACTACGGCCACTGCGAACCACCCCCTCAGCCGCCGGTCTACCATCCCGACAAGTGGAACAAAGGGGACTGCGACGAGCGGGAGAAGCCAGGTGAGCCAGGCTGTGAAGATCAACGGCGCAGCCTCCTGATTTCTGAGGGGTTGAGGGTGCCGAACTTCCTGTAGACGAGGACGACGACCGCCAGGCCCATGGCCTCGACCGCAGCACCGACGAGGATGGAGAGCATTACGAAGGTGTCAGTCAGCTGAGGGACCCCGGACGAAAGCCCGGAAGCAAAGAGGGTCAGGTTGGCGCCGAAGACGACCACCTGGAATGACATGATGCTCTTGATGAGGTGCTTGGAATACGCCACGGAGGCCACCCCCAGCAGGAGCAGGACCGTCCCCGTTCCCATCAGGATGAACTGGTCTGTAACCATGTCAATGCTCCCTCGACAGGAGGTTCGAGACTCCGAGCATCGCCGAAGCGAACACGGTCACCAGTATGAGGAGGTCCCAGGGCCTGAACTGCCAGGCGAACGCCAACACGGAATTAGAGATGTCTGAGGAGGAGCCGGCAGTCGTGCCAGCAAACGCCGGGAGCAGTGTGTACAGCGAAGAGACAGCCACTGCGAGGGTCAGGGCGGTCAGCCCCAGCGGGACTTTCCCTGCCCGGATGTCGAGCTTCGATTCCCCGGTCATCAGTATCACCGAGAGGAGAAGGACGGAGACAGCCCCGGCGAAGGTGACCATTGTAAGGAGGCCCACCAGCACGTCCCCGTAGACCGTGAAGGTCACGCCGAGGACGATCGACGCGTAGAAGAGAGCTATCAGCGACACCGAGACCTTCTTGGAGAAGAGCGCGACCAGGACGGTCGCGACCAGGACCGCCGAGATCAACAGGGGGACGAGTTCACTTGCCAATTACTAGCGCCTTCTTCATGTTCAGAGATTCCTTCTTGAAAACGGCAAGCTCGAATTCGCGGGTGAGGGTGAGCGCCCCGAACCTGCAGTCGTCCACGCACTGTCCGCAGGAGATGCACGCATAGAGCTCGAATGACGGGCGCTTGATGTCCACCTCCCTGTCCCCTACCCTCTTCTTTCCCACAGGCACCATCGTGATGACCTGGGCGGGGCAGACGATTTCACAGATGCTGCACCCCGTGCACTTGATGGGGTCGATGTCGAGTTTCCCCCTGAACCTTTCGGTGACGACCTTCTTGCCGAAGGGGTACTCTTCTGTGACCGGGCGCTCAAGCGCAGTCCGGAACATCTCCCCGACTGCCTGACCGATCTTCCTTCTCGACAACCCATTCACCTGAATACCATGAATATCGCGACCGCGAGCTGGGCTAGGCTGAGGGGGGTGATGATGGTCCAGAAGACGCGGGTCGCTTGGTCGATTTTCACCCTTGCAAGAGCGGTCCTGATGACGAAGATCAGGAAGCCCACCAAGAACAGCTTCACTAGGAAGTACACGGTGTACAGGAACGCCTGGACGTTGGGGTCAGGGCTCAGCACGGGCCCTCCTGCCCCACCCAGGAAGAGGCTTACTGCAAGGGCGGAAAGGAATGCGTAGCTCAGGTTCTTAGTCAGCTTGACGTATGCGAGCGTGTTGCCTGAGAACTCAGTCATCCAGCCCCCG
>CAYYYU010000056.1:0-6430 GCA_964476175.1 uncultured Nitrosopumilales archaeon | reverse complement strand
GCCTCAGCGCCTTGTGGCGTTGATCACCTGAGGCAGGGCTGCCGCGAAGGCCGTGTGCGGGCAGTAGTCCGTGTTGTCCAGGGTGCAGCGGAGCTCGACCTTCCCCCCCGCCCCCTTCCTCGCCCTCACGTCGGCGATCTTGTCCTTCTTGTTGTCCCTGATGATGACCTGGTCTGACTCCAGGGCCACGAGCTCCAGGAGCGGCACGTAATTCGCGAACTTCTCGTCCACGTAGAGCATGTTGACGAGGATGTCGCTGACGAAGCTCGCCAGGGGCCTCTTCTGCTTTCTCGCCCTCTCCTGGACCTGCTGGTAGAGCTGGGCCGACACGGTTATCGTCCTGAACCGACTCTCTGGCATAATCTGACGCCAAGACTACGTTAGCTTTAAATGTTTACTGAAACAGGAACCGGGAGGTGTAATAGAAATTTCAGCTATCCCTCTCTCCCAACTCATGTTGCCCCGATTTCGTCGGCGGTTAAATCCGGGATCGGCAGGTAGTGTGTAATAGAAAAATGTCAGCAATCGACGTTCCAGACGAGAAGACGAGCATACCGAAGCTGAAGCGGATGAACAGGATGCTCGACGCGGTCTACAGGACCGTGATGCAAAAAGGGACGGACTACGACACCCTGCCGGGAGCCTCGAAGCCAATCCTCCTGAAGCCCGGGGCCGAGCTGCTGGCGCGCCACTTCGATCTGGTCGCCGACACCAAGATAGTGGGCAGCGTCGAGAAGCTAGACCAGGCGGTCCCGTACTTCGAGTACGACGCCGAGTGCCGCCTCTACAACCCGAAGGGGGAGTTCGTGGGGAACGGGGTCGGGTCGTGCAACACCGGGGAGTCACAATACAGGCACGTCTGGGTTGGAGAGGAAGATCTTCCCAAGGACATCAAGAACCTAGAGGAGTTACAGACGAGAGACATTGGTGGTAATAAGCAGTACAGGGTTCCTATCTCAAGGGAGGAAGCTTTCGGGCTGGCGAACACTGTCATGAAGAAGGCGTCGAAGAGGTCGTTCGTTGACGCGATACTGAAGGTCTCAGCGGCATGCTACTCATCTGACACGGAAGTGATGACAAAGGCTGGATGGAAGCCAATTCCTTCGATCACAAGTGAAGATGAGGTGATGACAAGAAGGGATGATGGTGCAATCGAATTCCATCATCCAACTGAGAAACAGGAGTGTGACTGGTCTGGTTTCATGATTCAATTCGGAGGAACATTCCGTACTCGCGTGGATTTGCTTGTTACACCGAACCACAATATGCTAGTGAGGGACTGGAATAGCAAAATTTTGTTCAAACAGGCTGCTCTCTTGTTTGAGGAATCAGTCCGCAGAAAAGGGGTGGATTTACATCAGAAGATAGTCAGAACCTCGGCCTGGATCGGCGAAGACTTGGAGTTCTTCGAGATTCCGCCAGCACGATTCCATCTCAAGACGTTGGAGGCGGTTGATCTTCATTCCCGGGTGATGGAACTCTACGCGAATGGGCTTGTCCAGGCAGCAATCTGTCGAGAAACGGGTGTGCCCAGTCCGATTGTTTCGAACTGGGTGACCGGAAAGCATGATCCTCATAGCCGCCTAAACGATGCAGCCCCAAAGAGAGTCCAAATTGGAACCATGCTTAGATTTCTCGGCTGGTATCTGTCCGAGGGCTCCGTGGGTCTTGACGGTGTGTTCATCTCTCAGTCGGGACAAGCCCATCCTCAGAAGGTGCGGACGATATGCGCAATGGTGGACGAGATGGGGTTCGCTTACAGGTTCGCTGACAATCAAGTACACATCTACTCGGCGGCGCTTCGTGACTACTGCAAGCAATTCGGCCACGCCCACCAGAAATTTATTCCTGCTACGTTCAAGAAGTTGCCAGCATTCCGTCTGCGGTTGTTGCTAGAAAGCCTCTTGCAGGGAGATGGCCACATTTCCTATCGCAAGGGGGGGTTAAAATACGCCAAGTACACGACGGTTTCCAAGCGGCTGGCAGACGACGTCCAAGAGATTGCCATCAAGGCCGGATACAGTTCTACAATCTGCAAGGCCATCAGAGGGCCGGGTCAAGTGATGGGAAGGCCAGTGAAGCAGTTCAGAGACGTCTACGATGTAACTGTAGTAGAGCAGCGAGACACTACAATCACCAGAAGGTCAATCAGGAAAGTCGAATACCATGGGAAGGTGTACTGCGTCACCCTTCCAAACCACACCCTTCTTGTTAGAAGGAATGGAAAATATGCTTGGTGCGGTAACTCGCGGATCTTCACCCAAGACGTCGGAAGGAAAGACGATTCTGGAAACGGAGACGGGCAGGCAGTCGGTGAGTCGGCGGACTGAGCTTCGGGAGATACGGCGCCGACGACCCTTTGGCCAAGAAGGTCCCTCTCAACGTGACTGTGGACAAGTGGATTAGCGAGGCTCTCGAAAAGATAAGGACCAGGAAGAGCGTCAGCGAGCTGGTAAACGGGCTCCTCGAGACAGTGGTGAGGCAGTTCGACCCGGGCCCCACTGCCCCTATGGTTCACGACCTCGTCAGGGTGCTGGCGAAGCACAGGAACGAGGCCGAAACCGTCGGAGACAGAGAGCGGATTTCCGTCATCGACTCGATGCTTTCGAAGCTGGACCCATACATCGACCTCGCAGAGGCCAGGAAAGAGCTCGAGGCGTTGGTTCCCGGACTCCGGCCCAAGGCAGTCCAAAGGGACGAGATACCAATCACAGCAGGCAGGCGAAAGTATGATCTGCAGTATCAACAACTTGCTATACTCCCTCCACCGGTGCGCCCCATGAAGGACTACGACTACTACGCGGTTCCCATTATTCACTGCGAGAAGCCGATGGTCTACCTGAGGGACGCGAAGGTCTGGAAGTGCTTCATCTGCGGGAAGCTGATTCACGATACGTAGAGTTGGCCACCCGTTCAGAATGGCAGCGTCACTCGAATCCTGCGCGGAGAGTGTCCATTGCTTATGTTTTTAAGAAATCGAGAGTCTGTTCCGTTAACTGCCTCAGCATCTGAAGGGATTGAATCACGTTCCCAGGGACTTCAAGACTGTGGTCCGCGCCCTCAAGCCGCAGGAACCGAGTCCTGGGCTTTCTCTCAAGCGCTGCAGCGAACTCGGCATCGTATTCCGAGTCGGCGGTCCCGGAGACGAACAGCGAGGGGTTGCTCAATCGCTCTAGTTGGGCTCTCAGACTCTCACTCTTGAGCAGCGGGGTCAGCCAGATGGCTCTGGCGGAGCGCAGCCTCGGGTCATCGGTCAGGAGATCTCCAATCACGAGAGTGCCTATCGACTTCCCGACCAGGGTATATCGGTCATAGGAGCGCTGTTTCAGGGCTGCGTCGATGGCAGCCCTGGTGTCAGACAGTCGCCATTCTTTCCTGTCCGACGGCGGGGCGCTCTGATAGGCTGGTTCCCGGTCGTAGGCGTATTCAACCCACAGGACGTCGGCGCCGAGAGAAAGGAGCGCAAGGCTAGGGTAGTGGAGCACCGGTCCGGAACACCTGTAGCCGTAGCCGGGAAACACCACAGCAACATGGTTTGCTTCTCCTTCTTGCTCGAAGAAGGTGTTCTGTACGGGTTTTCCTCGAAAGCCACGGATGTCCAAAGACCCGACCGAATACAATCAGTTTTCTTGCACTAATGGAAATGATAAGCCTTCTCGGAAGGACACAAAGAACACCATGCGCGGCGATTTCCAGGTCACAAGTCTTAATTATTCCGGGGAGCTATTTCGTAGCAGTGGCTCGCCACTCCCAGAGAGTTTCCAAGATCGTTCGAATGACGATGGCCGATATGGCCAATCTGGCTGACAAGCGACGCGGTGCTTTTCGTCTCGAAAACGCGGACAGCGACCTCATCCCACCTCTCCACGTGCTGCGGGCGACCAAGAAGGCTGTGGGCGTCGACAGATACAACAGCTACCTCCCTCTCCAAGGGCTCCTCGAGCTCCGCAAGGCAATCGCTCACCGCTATAGAATCGACAACGGCCTTAGCTACGACCCGGAAAGCGAAGTCGTGGTTACATCTGGCGCAGGAGAGGCCATGCTGAGCGCACTTCTCGCATTCGTCGATTCAGGGGACAGAGTCTTGCTGACCGACCCAACCTATTCGGGGATGGCCCAGCGGGTCAGGCTCGCCGATGGCGTGCAGAGCTTCACCCGCCTCGTCGAGAAGGACGGCTGGCACCTAAACCTGGAGGACCTGGAAGTGGCCGCCAAGGGATGCAGGGTTTTCTTCTTCATGTCACCGAGCATGCCTACGGGCGCCGTGTTCACGCCTGAGGAAACGAAGTTCATAGCCGAACTCGCCGAGAAGAACGACGCTGTCGTTGTGTTCAACGCCTCCCTAGACAAGGTAGTCTTCGATGCGGCCAAAGTGACCAATCCGGCAACTCTGCCCGGGATGAGAGACAGGGCGGTAATAATCGGTTCCGTATCGAAGAACTACAACATGATGGGTTGGAGGGTAGGGTGGGTAGCAGGCCCCACAGACCTCGTCGGCCCCATCGAGAACGTGCACATCTTTAACGGCATCATGCCGAGCGGTATCGCGCAGGCAGGTGCGACCGCCGCCCTTAGGGGTCCTCAGGGTTGGGTGAAGGATTCCATCCAAGAGTACCAGAGGAGGCGAGATGTCCTTCTCGCATCCCTCGGGAAAATCAAAGGAATCGAAGCAACAAAACCTGAAGGCGGGTATTACTTCTTGGCGAACATTCGGAAGTTAGGCGTGAAGTCACCCGAATTCTGCATCAACCTCCTCGAGAAAGCGAACGTTGCGACGACACCAATGGTGGCTTGGGGGAGCGATGACTTCGGATATGACCACGTGCGATTTATCTTCACCAACGAGCCTGTGAAGAGACTCCAAGAGGCAGGTCTGTCAATCCAACGATTTGTGAGTAAGCATTACAACCAGTAACAGAGACGCAATAGACCCTTAGATCCCCGCTCCCCGCACCCAGCTCCGAAGTGATCCGAACTCTATACGCATAGTTTGAGCACGACCCACACTCAAATCATGCACACGAATTACCAAATACCCACGGCGCTTGTCTTCCTCCGGTTTCGATGAGCATCGATGGAGGGGCCTGGTCGGAATCTCCTGAGGCTTATGGGACCATAGTAGTCCCAGACGCATATTTTTCTGAGCTTCTTAACGAGAAGGGACGACCTTTCTCCGTCGTTCACGTTAAATTCGAGGTGAGGCCAAAATGACGATGGAGAGCGGTCAGCACATGGGATGCCCCTATTGTGGATCCGTTCTGAGGGACCGGAACGTCTGCTCTAACTGCGGCACCATCTGCGACAGGTGCGGCACCCCCTACAAAGGCTCCTACTGCACCCGATGCTACGGTGGGGAGGCGCCGTACATCGCCCCCGGGACCAACCCACAAGGCGAAGTCGCCCCGGCAAGGTACGACGGCATCGTCAGGCCCAAGATAGAGGGCGGCGGCTCGGTTTCCAGAAGGGAGGCACACTTCCTGGACTCCACATTCCTCCGCGAAGGGGCGAAGGAGACCCACGACAAGGCCGAGAAGGCTGTGAAGTTCCTCCGCCTCTCAGACGAGGCGAAGAGGGCCCTGGCCGAGCAGGTCGAGACCATGGCCTCGAAGCTCATGAAATCGTCCGGAGGAACGGTCAATCGGGAGAAGGCGGTCCTCCACGCGCTCTACGTAGGGGCGAAGGATCAGGGCATACCCGCCACCGAGGTTCAGGAGTGCCTGGCCAGGTCCGGGTTCAGGATGAGCCTCGACTCCGTCACCGTCAGGGTGGAGTGCGGCGGCCCTGACTCCGTAGAGGTCTTCGTGAACGGCTCGCCGAGGAAGGTACGCGCCGCCGTCATGGGAGGGAGCGAGGGCGAGGCGATGAGAAGAATGGCCAAGCTGACCAAGGGTTCCGACTCACGTTCCATCAGCGCAGGTGATGTTGTCTTCTGCTCGGTGAAGGTTCCCCTCCTGTTGGGGGACGCACTCGACAGCGAAGGGGACGTGCTCATCCACTTCGAAAGTGCCAGCATAATCGACTTCCCGCTTGGGCTGAAGGCCGAGGTGCTTGAGGACGACCAGTCAACCCTGAAGCTGACCCTGGACCCGAGGAAGTGCTTCACCTACTACAGGCTGCTGAAGGAGGTGGCGCTGAACCCCTCCTCCTCTTCCTCTCCCGCTGCTGACTCTTCCCTGGCGCCGTCCGCCGTTGTCATCAATCCCGACCGGTTCATCAGGCGCTACCTGAACATCGATGCCAGATACCCAGTCTCTTCGATGCTCGCGAACGCCGCTGGCTGCACCCAGCAGCTGAGATCCCTCGCCCTGGCGGAGTTCAGGAGGAGCGTCGCGAAAGCGAACGGCAGGTCCCCCCAGACCCTCGCGGTCGAATCGCTTTACTTTTCTGACAGGGAGGTCTTCCGTTCTCTTCCAGCGGAGACTAGAAGCCG
>CAYYYU010000055.1:0-40381 GCA_964476175.1 uncultured Nitrosopumilales archaeon | reverse complement strand
GAACATCATGCAGAGCCTCCCCATCCGCCGGAGCGTGACCTCGGCGTTGATCTTGCTCCCCCTGGCTATGTTCTCGATCCAGGAGGAGAAGGTCTCGTCCTCCTCCATCAGGTGCCTGTAGCTGCTCCTGCTGAAGAGCTCCGCCATGCCTCCGAATGAAATTCTTGCATTTAACGGATTGGGTTTGAACTCGTACGAGTGCGGGCCCGACGGGAATCGAACCCGTCTAGGGGCGTTCGCTGACCCTCGGGTTAAAAGCCCGATGCTCTACCTGATTGCTCTCCGGTTTCTGAACTAAGCTACGGGCCCGCCGCAGTCGTCGGAACGGGGGGCGTATTTTACGTTGAGGTTCACTTCAGGAGCTTGCGGACGATCGCGAGGCTCTCCTTCATTTCTCCAGCGTCAGCATAGGGGGTTTCGAGGATTATTGGCAAAGCCCTGACCTCCCTCCGATGAAGGATTGCCTTCATCCCCTTCGTCCCGATCTTCCCCTCCCCGATGTTCTCGTGTCTGTCAAGGTTGCTCCCAAGGTCCCCCTTGGAGTCGTTAAGGTGGACGACCTTGAGCCTGTCGTACCCCACGCAGTCGTCGAAGAGCCCCATGGTCCTCTGGACGGCCTCTTCGGTTGAAAGGTCGAAGCCGGCGGCAAAAGCGTGGCAAGAGTCAAGACACACTCCCGCCCGGTCGCTCTTTTTCACCCTGTCAAGTATCAGCATCAATTCTTCGAATCTGGCGCCAACGCTGTTCTTCTGACCGGCCATGTTCTCCAGGAGGATCGTGGTTGCTCCGTCGCTTCCTGCGAGGGCTTCGTTGACCGCCTCCGACAGGTTCCGCACCCCGAGCATCGTCCCTCCCCCCATGTGGCTCCCGAGGTGCATGACCAGGTAGTCTATCCCCAGAGAGTCGCACCTATTCACTTCCTCGTCCAGTGAATTCCTGCTCGCTTTCATTATCCCCTTCTCGGAGGAGGCGAGGTTGGGGAGGTAGGGCATGTGCGCAACGATCCTCTTGAAGCCCGACTTCCTCCTCTTGTCGCGGAAGGCCGATACGACATCGTCGGGGACGGGTTTGAACTTCCACTGGTTGGGGTTGCGGGTGAAGATCTGGAATGTGGTTGCCCCTATTTTCTCGGCGCGGTCGAAGGCCAGGTCCAAGGAACCGGCGATGGAAACATGGAGCCCTATCTGAGGCTCTGGCATAATCAAAATGGACAGAGGGTGGGTTTATGGGCCTTTCCGACCGAAACCCACACTCTTCTTTTCTTTCTCTTGCTTAGCGCTTCTTAGTCTTCGTGCTGCGTGGGGACCTGGAGGCAGACGTGCTCCTGACCGGAGCGGTCCTGCGCCTGTACGTCCTGGTCGGCTTCTTGGAGAGCGTTGACGCTCCGAATGAAGCGACTGGGGACGGCGCATATGTGACTGGCGCCGGAGACACTTCTGGTTGCACCGTCTCGTATAGAGCCGGGGCAGGGGTCGGAGCGGGCTCTGCTGTGGCTGGTGCTACCTCAGCCGGAGCTGGTGCCAGCTCCGTCGCTGGAGTGTAAGTCGTCTCGACTGATGCCACTGCAACGCTCGATCCTCTCTTTCGCGGGTGTCCGAGGTAACCCCTTGGTGCGGCGTACAGCACTGCGACAGCGCCTACGCAGACGCCAAGCAAGACCGTCGCGACTTCTAAGGCCATGTTCGTTCATGATAGCGGCCGTAGGGTGCAAATCTAAGGGAGAGTCAAACTGAATGCACAATCACATCATGTTATGTGAACCTATTTCCGACGCTTCTTGCGCGTCCGATTGGACAGAAGCTGGCCGTCGCACTTATATCTTCCGCCTGCATGAATGCAAAGGGTGATGATGCAGGTCAGTTACGAGAAGATTTGTGCAGAAGTTTTCAAGTTCGACAGGCGTGTCAGGTTCGCCTCAGTCCTTGACGGCTCCGGCAGACAAATCGCGGGCGGGATGAAGAGAGGAATCCCTTCGATGGAACCGGTCAGCGAAGACCTGAGGCTGATGGCGAACATCACGATCCAGCTCAGCACGGACAGGACCTGGGACAAGTACTTCGGAAAGATCCAGTTCACGTTCATCAAGCGAGAGAAGCTGAACATCCTCACGTTCCACCTGGGGGACAAGATGATCCTGGTTTCGACAGAACCCGACTTCACCCTGCAGCAGGCGCAGGACCTGAGAAACCAGGTAGTGACGAACCACTCTGCCGAGTTCGCTCCAAAATAAGGGAGCGAGTTAGGCCTAGTTGAGGCCTAGCTCCGGAAACTTCGCCTGGACCAGCCCGAGTTCGCTTTGGAGAGTCCTGATGCGCTCAGCGTACTTCCTCATGTCTGCAGCGTTCTTCTGGATTTTGGCTACCTTGTAGCCTCTCCAGGCCTTCTTCAAGGCCCCCCAAGTCTGGCCCTTAGTGTATTGGGACGTCTCAATTCACCTGTTACATGGTTCGCGTCTCATGCTATTTAACGTTGACGCGTCTCATGTCCCACTTCAAAGGGGACCCTGTTCCCATTGTGGTCGAAGACGCCCAAGCAGGACTCGTTCGCATACGGGTAGCCCATGATCACCATGATCCTCCCTGTCGCGTGCAGAAGGTCCTCTTGGGAAGGGACGGCATAACCGGACGGGTGCGAGTGCGCGACGCCGAGGAACGACAGGTCCATCGGGAGCATCCACCAGTTGAACGAGGAAAAACTGCGGGCGTGCACCGCGGCCGGGGGGACTGCCACCCCGGTGACCTCGACCACCCCCTTCTTCGACCTGCCGCGGAGGAGGAGAATCCCTTCGTCCGGATGCGCCATCTTCGAGTACGACAGGAGGCTGTCGACCACCTCCTTCGCAAAGATTACCTTCTGGACAGGCAACAGTCTCGCCTACTTCAGCGTCCGAAGGAAGTTACCCACCACCGCGTTCCCGTCTGGGTTCTTCGCAGTGAACCTCTCTGGGTGGAACTGCACCCCGTAGAGAGGCAGTTTCCTGTGTTTCATCGCTGCGATCTTGGAAGTTTCGCTCCGCGCGATAAGGTCGAAGCCGGGAGGGAGGGAGTCGACGACCTCGTACCTGGACTCTAGCAGCATCATCGGCTTGCGGAGTCCGTCGAAGAGCGGGTCCCTCGACAAGGGCTCGGTCCTGACGAACTTCAGGACGTGACGGGTGTCCTTCACAACTTTCGAGCCGAAGGCAACTGCCATCAGCTGGTGGCCGAAGCAGACCCCCAAGACTGCCGCCTTCGTCCCCTTGATCGCATCTGTCTCTGCCGAGTATTTCCGCTGCGTCTTCACCGAAGAGAGCATGTCCGGGGAACCTGAAAGGGCGACTCCGTCGAACCTGTCGAACAGTGGGACGGAGGCGTCACGCCAGTCGGCGACCGTGACCTCGGCTCCGTTTCCTACCAGGCACCTCCTCACCCTCTCGAATCGCTCGGTCGTTGGGTAGTTGTTTACGGCGAGGACCCTGGCCAACTTCTGACTGCCGGAACTGCGATCGGATATGAACCTTGGGGTGTCCGCGGCAACGCATAACTAGCAGGAGGACGGGATCTGGGCGTGCCCACCTGCCCGAAGTGCGGGAAGCTGATAAGCGACAAGAAGTTTGCACGACACCGCAGACGATGTGGCACGCAGCACAAGCACCCGCCACGGCCTCTTGACACGAGGGGAGACTCCTTCTACACCCGGATCTGAGGGGAGCGCTCCGTTTTGGCGGACAAACAGTTTAAAAGCGGACGATAAGGCGTTGGGAAAAAGGAGTTAGAAGACGCAATGTTTGCACCCTCGGCAGGATACGATAGGGCGATCACGATATTCTCGCCCGATGGCCGCTTGTATCAGGTTGAGTACGCCCTAGAGACCGTGAGAAGGGGGAGCCTCGCAGTCGGCATCAGGACGAAGCAGGGAGTCGTCCTGGCGGTCGAAGAGAAGGGGAGAAAGCTTCAGAGCGACGACTCGGTCATAAAGATGTTCCAAGTCGACGACCACATAGGCGCAGTCGGCGCCGGGTACATCCCCGACGCGAGAATCCAGGTGGACAACGCCAGGGTGATGGCGCAGAGCAACAGACTGATCTACGACGAGCCGATCGACGTGGAGTCGGTAGCGAAGAGGATAGCCGACATGAACCAGCAGTACACCCAGTACGCCGGGGTCAGGCCTTTCGGCGTCTCCCTGATCATCGCTGGGGTCGACGAGAACAACGGCCCAGTCGTCTACCTTGCCGACCCGACCGGGACTTACTCGGGTTTCCACGCCATAGCGATAGGGCAGGGGAACGACCAGGTGAACGACTACCTGGAGAAGAACTACGCCCACGACCTCTCCTTGGATGACGCCGTGACGCTTGCCATCGAATGCATCTATGTGGTGAGCGAAGACAAGTCGGGGACGTCGCACATCAAGGTGGCGGTCGTCGACGCTGAAACCAAGAAGATGAGGAGGCTCACCGAACAGGAGATTGGCAAGAGCGCGGCCGGTGCTAGGACCAGGTCGGACAAGCCATCTACCAAGAGCTCCTGACCAGCGAGTGATGGCCGATGAGCGGATTCGCCAGAGGCTCGGGCCAGACCAAGGCTAGGACCCACGAAGCGTCGAAGTTCACCACCGTACGGCTCGTCCTAGAGGGGGAGCACTTCGAGATACTGGTGAACCCGGACGCAGCCCTCAGCTTCAAGCAGGGGAAGAACGTGGAGCCGTCTCAGGTCATAGTGATGGAGGAGGTCTTCTCAGACTCGAACAAGGGGCTAAGGGTCGGGGCTGAGAAGCTGAAGAAGCATTTCAACACGGACGACGAGTCGAAGGCCGCCCTTGAGGTGCTGAAAAGAGGGGAGCTGAACCTTACTCAGGAACAGAGGAAGAGGCTGACGGACGAGAAGAGGAGGGCTGTCATAGCCATAATCTCGAAGAACTTCGTGGACCCCAAGACCATGCTCCCGCACCCGCCGATGAGGATAGAGCAGGCGATGCTGGAGGTGAGGGTCGTGATAGACCCCTTCCAGGACCCGAACGAACAGATGAAGCTGGTCGTCGAGAAGCTCAGGACCGTCATTCCTCTCAGGTCGGAGAAGGTCAAGCTGCAGGTGAAGGTCCCCGCCCAGTACTCAGGGCAGGCGATCGGGGTGCTGAAGAACTTCGGGGAGATACACAAGGAGGAGTGGGGGTCCGACGGGACGCTGTCTGCAATAGTAGAAATACCGGCTGGCGGACAGCCCGGCCTGCTGGACCGCCTCGGTTCGACTACGAAAGGGGCCGCCCAGGTTACAGTGGTGAAATAGAAGAAATGCCAATGGTAGAAAGAAAGAAGGTGCTTCCCGGGGACGTCATTGCTAGAGGAGACTTTCGCTTCGGGAGCTATGTTGAGAGGAGAGGGGACGAATACATAGCGCTGAGGGTCGGCCTAGCCGAGGTCGGCAGGGAAGGAATCAAGCTCAACCCGCTGACAGGCCCGTACATACCGAGGCCCGATGACGAGGTCATCGGCAAGGTGATTGACATCAACGGGTTCGGCTGGGTCATAGACATCAACTCCTGCTTCGATGGTTTCCTCCCAGCGTCCTTCGTCTTCGGAAGGGAGTTCTCTCCCTCGACGCACGACCTGACCACCAAGTTCAAGGTGGGGGACATACTCGGCTGCAGGATAGAGTCGTTCGAGAGGTCGAGAGACCCCCAGCTCAGCATCAGGGGGCACGGATACGGGGTAATCCCCAGGGGGGAAATCATCAAGATATCCCCAACCAAGGTGCCGAGGCTGATTGGAAGAAGGGGGGCGATGATCAACATGATAAGCACCCAGACCGGGTGCGACGTCAAGGTCGGACAGAACGGGCTGATAGTCGTCACGGGACCGCCAGAGGGGATAGTGAAGACCGCGACCGCAATCAAGATGATAGAAGAAGAAGCACACGCAGTCGACCTGATGAAGAGGGTCGAGGAATACCTGGGAGGGGCTGCCGTTGGAAGCTAAACGGAAGCTGATCAACGAAGACGGGACTAGGCTCGACGGAAGGAAGTGGAACGAGCTCAGGCCTATCAAGCTGGAGGTCGGGGTCCTGAAGAACGCAGACGGCTCGGCCTACATCGAATGGGGGAAGAACAAGATAATGGCAGCAGTATACGGCCCCAAGGAGGTCCACCCGAAGCACCAGGTCCTGCCTGACAGGGCGCTGGTGAGGACGAGGTACCACATGGCTCCGTTCTCGGTCGATGAGAGGAAGAACCCAGCGCCTTCGAGGAGGGAGATCGAGATCTCCAAGGTGATCAGGGAAGCGCTTGAACCGGCCGTGATTGTCCAGGACTACCCGAGGACTGCGATCGAGGTCTGGGTCGAGGTCCTGCAGTCGGACGGGGGGTCGAGGGTCGCCGGGATAACGGCCGCCTCGCTTGCCCTGGCAGACGCCGGCATCAACATGAGGGACCTTGTGGTGGGTTGCTCGTGCGGGATAGTCGAGGGGCAGGTAGTCGCTGACCTGGACGACACGGAGGACAAGGAGGGCTCTGGGGACATGCCAGTGGCCATAATGCCGAACCTGAACCAGGTCACCCTGCTGCAGGTCGACGGCATCTACTCCAGAGAGCAGTTCCAGAAGGCCTTCGAACTTGCGATAGAGAAGGGGAGGGAGGTCCACGCCATGCAGAGGGAAGCACTGACGCAGAAGTTCTTCGGCGGGGATGCGACGCCGGCCCAGGAAGAGGAGGCAGCAGAATAGAGATGTCGATGATGAAGAAGAACTACGTTGTCGAGACCATCCGCAAGGCGCAGATGGTCGAGTTGCTCGCTCAGGGGAAGAGGATGGACGGAAGGGCCCTCGACGAGCACAGGCCGATAAAGATCCAGACCGGGATCATCCAGAAGGCGAACGGTTCGGCGCTCGTGACCCTGGGGAACACCGAAGTCATCGCCGGTGTCAAGGTAGGGACTGGTGCGCCATTCCCTGACACCCCAGACAAGGGCCTCCTGGTGGTCAATGCTGAGATACTGCCCCTGGCCTCTGCCTACGCTGAGCCGGGGCCACCGAGCGAGGAGGCGATTGAGCTCGCTAGGGTGGTAGACCGCGGGATTAGAGAGTCGGAGATGGTGGACATGACCAAGCTCTGCCTCGCCCCAGGGAAGACAGTGTATACCGTCTTCGTCGACGTGAACATAATGAACGTCGACGGGAACCTCTTCGACGCGATGAGCTACGCCGTCGTGGCTGCGCTCAGGACGGCCAAGATGAAGAAGTACACGATGGAAGACGACAAGCCGAAGGCGACAGACCAGGTCGTGCCGGTCCCGGTCGAGAGGACCCCTGTTTCAGTGACTATGGCCAGGATAGGGGACTCGCTGATCGTGGACCCGATGTCAGAGGAGGAGGCGGCCATGGACATGAGAATCACAATAACGACGGACGACGACGGGAACGTCTGCGCCAGCCAGAAAGGGGAGGCGAGCACCATCTCGCCGGAGAAGGTCCTCGAAGCAGCCGACCTGTCGGTCAAGGTGGGGAAGGAGATCCGCGCCGTGATCTTGGAGGCAACGAAGTAATGCCTACAGCCAAGGAGAGCGTACGAGGGCTCGGGGCCAAGTACGGAGGGACCCTGAGGAAGAGGTACGCGAGGATCTTCAGGGCCCAGAAGCTGACCAGAGAGTGCCCGTCCTGCTCGAGCATGAAACTGAAGAGGACTTCGTCGGGTATCTGGAAGTGCAAGTCCTGCGGATACGTCGTTGCGGGCGGGGCGTATGAGCTCGCACAGACGAAGTCCAGATAGGCCGATAGAGTCGGTAGTTCTCAGAGTAACGTTCAGGGCTGACAGGGACACAATAGACAGGATCAGGGAAGCGGTCCCATCCGCAGTCCTGAAGGACGGCGCCTGCGAGATTGTTGTCAGGGGGGGCGGACCGTCCGAAGTGGCCGAGAGGGCAAAGGAAATCCTCGAAAAGGTCAGGGCAATCGTCAGGCCCACGAAAGGATTTAAGTGGAGAAAAGAGGCTACGACGCCAAGTTGAGTCAACCAGAGCTTCCGCCTTTCTTGAGAGAACAACTCGCGAGATACGAGCAGATTCAGCAGAACCTGCAGGCAGTGATGATGCAGAAGCAGCAGGTCGAGATGGAACTCACGGAGACCGAGAAGGCGCTTGAGGAGCTCGGGAAGGCCGCCGACTCCGAAGCGATTTACAAGTTCGCAGGGAACCTCCTGGTCAAGGTGCAGAAGGGCTCCGTCGTGAAGGAGCTTACGGAGAAGAAAGAGCTTTCGAACACCAGGAAGATGGTCCTCGCGAAGCAAGAGGGAAGGTTCAGGGAGAACCTGAAGGAGTTACAGTCTAAGATAGACGACGCCGTAAAGGGGAAGACGCCACCGGCCCCTCCAGAAAGCCAGTAGGGAAGGGCGCCCCTTGGGCCGGGAAGACGGCGGGAAGTTCCCGTTCACAGACCCGGACAGGCTCAGGAGGGCCGCGGTCATCTGTCACAGGAACGCTGATGCCGACGCATATCTTTCTGCATACGCAGTGTCGGCGCTCCTCGCCAGAATCGCTCCGAAGTGCGTTGTCGACATTGTCACCCCAGAAGGGATGACGGCATTGACGACAAAGCTGAGCGGCAAGTTCCCCCACCGGACGGTCGAGCAGGCGGACGAAGACTACGACCTGTACGTGGCAGTCGACGTGGGGGACACCGAGCTACTGAAGAACTGGCTCGCCAAGATGGTGGCGGGCTCCGGGGTGAAGGTACTCATCGACCATCACCCCCTCAGAGACGCGTCCCTCTACGACCATGTGATTGTGGACGAAGAAGCGACCTCTGCTGCCGAAGTCGTCTACGGCCTGTTTGAAGAACTGAGGATGAAGGTCGACCCAAAGACTGCCCAAGCTCTCCTGGAGGCTGTGCTGTTCGACTCCTCCCACCTCGCGATAGCTGGGGTCGGGGGGCTGCGGACGGCCGTAAGCCTGATCGGCGCAGGGGCGGACCTGACTGAGGCGAGGCGGGACCTTCGAACGAAGCCCGAGTACGGCGAGGTACTTGCAAAGCTGAAGGGGGCTCAGAGGGTCGAAATCTACAGGTCGGGGGACTGGGTCGTCGCGACCAGCAGGGTCGGCTCGTTCCAAGCGCACGTGGCAAGGGCGCTGATATCGCTGGGCGCCGACGTGGGGGTCGTCGCTGGGGAGACGGACGAGGAGACCAGGGTGAGCCTCAGGGCGACACAGAGGTTCCACGACGAGACGAAGGTCCACATGGGGATTCAGGTGGCAGAGCAGCTGGGGAAGAGACTGGGGGGGCACGGCGGAGGCCATGCCACTGCCGCTTCATTCTCCTGCACCGTCGATGAAGACGAGGTGAAAGAGAAGACGCTTGAGGAGATAGGGGAACTCCTGGGCCAGAAGCTCGTAAGAGTCGACTAGGAATCGGGAGCCCTACTTCTCAGCGGTCCTGCTCTTCAGGAAGCCCTCGAACGACAGCCTGAACCACGGCGTGTAGGAGTCGGGATGAGCAGCCAGGTCTTTCTTGACCTCCTCGACGCTCGCCCACCGGACCGACATAATCTCGTCTGGGTTGGGCCTTGTCTTCCCGTCGAACTTACCGACGAGAAGCCTGCAGAACTCGTTTTCCGCGTGGGTCCCCTGTGGGGCGAAGTACACGAAGGAGTGGACGTTCCTGAGGGGCCCGAACCGCGCGTTGAGCTCTTGAAGCCCCTTGCGGTCCGCAGCCTGCTGGTAGGTTTCGCCCGGGTAGACGTGGCTCGTGAAGGAGACATCCCAGGCTCCCGGCCAGAGCTGTTTCTTGTTACTGCGCTGCTGGAGCAGGAGCTTTCCGTCGTGGAACAGGAAGACTGTGTACGCTCGATGACGCTTCCCGTTCCCCAGATGGCAGTTCTCCCTCGTGTCTGTGCCAATCTGGTTGTCGTGCTCGTCGACTAGGACGAGCATCTCCTGCCCGGTCAATCCGACGTTCGGAACGGCGGCATCTTAGATAAGTCCATCGATGCGTGCTGAGGGCGCTACGTCAGGTGGGCAGTAACGGAGAGTTCGTCCCCGTCCTTGAGGCCCAGGGTCTTCCTGAGGTCGACGGGGGCGATGACCTCGATTACGGAGTGGTCGTAGTGCGTCCTTTCGATCCCAAGCACGGCTGCGGGGCGGTTCCCCTCCAGCTCTGCCCTAAAACACTTCACAGGTCCGTAGGTCCTGTTGCCGTCCTCGAAGCCTTGGACCTCGATCCCCTTCAGGTAGAGGAGTTGCCTCCTCTGTTCGATTTGGGCCGGGGAGGAGAGCCTGAGATTGAGGGTCCCGGGAAAGGGCGCGAATCCGAGCTTGCTCAGGAACTGCTTCGCATAGCCGTGGAGGGAGACATAGTATCCGCCCTCGCCGAAGCCCGTGAAGACCCGGCCCCGGAATGTGAACTCTGACTTCTGCCCCTCTATCGCACCCTTGAGATAGCCGTAGAATGACTGGACGGCGTCAAGCCCTTGGTCTGTGAGTTTCACACTGACCCCCCGCCCTGCCTTCCGACGGTCGATCATGCCCCGCCTTTCCAGCTCGAGGAGGCGCCTCGACGCGGCCTGCTGACTCAGGTTCAGTGCGTTTCCGAGGGATGCGGAGGAAATCGGGACGTAGGCGTGCCCGGCCTGGTTCTTCAGGAGCTCCAGCAGGGTGGTGAGGTCCTGGGAGGTCGGGCCCTGGTTACGGCGCGGCATATACAAATCCGTTTGTAGTTACCAAAGTATTATAAGGATAGCGGGTCGCGCGCGAGTGGGTCCAGATGGAGCGGGGGCGACTCGACAGTGTTTCAATCGCCGGCATCGCTGTCTTCAGTGCACTGGCTACGCTGCTCGCCGCTGTCTCGCAGTCCTTCGGGCTGAATTTCCCGGTCGTCCCGTATCTGCAGTTCGACCTGGGCGAATTGGCGATAGTGATGGCCTTCTTCATCTTCGGACCGATGCCAGCGCTGGTCTCCTCCTTCGTCGAGGTCATCGCGCTCCTCTTCATCGGGCAGAACATCCCGGTCGGTCCGGTTCTGAAGCTGTTCGCACTGGTTTCGACAGTCGGAGGGATGTGGCTCGGGTCGAGACTGGCGTTCAGGATGAAGACGGTCAGCGTAGGGAGGGTGGTCGGAGCCAGCGTTCTCGTAGGCTCTCTCGCTAGAGCGGCGATCATGACCATACCCAACTACTACCTGATAGTTTTCCTGTACTCTTTGCCGGGCATCGAGGGTTTACTGAAGGGGCCACTCGCGGCAGTCGGGATAGGCCTCACAGACTCGAACGCGCTCGCAGTAATCCTGGGGTTCACAGCGTTGTTCAACGTGCTCCAGCTGGCGTTCGTCATGGCGCTTTCGTTCATGGTGCTGCGGGTTCCCCCTGTCGCAAGTCTGAAGGTCGGGGGGAGGGCACCGTGGTTCGTGTCAATAACGAGCAATCGGCCCAAGGCAGAAGAGGCAACTCGTTGACCTCGTCGGCCAAGGTGGTCGCCGCCCACCTCCGTAGAGGCTAGCCAGCACTTCCCCGAGGGTTTGCAATGGGAGAGATAGTCAGGATAGAGAACTACAGCTTCCGGTACAACGATTCGAGCAGGTGGGTCGTCAGGGACTTCGACTTGACCGTTAACGAAGGGGAGATAGTCGTACTCGCGGGCCCGAGCGGGTGCGGGAAATCGACCCTCCTGCGGTCGGTCAACGGGCTCATTCCTCACATGTACTCCGGCCGGAGCGAGGGGAGGGTCGTGGTCGACGGCAAGACGGTGGCCGAGACGGCCATGAGCACGCTCGCGCAGCGGGTGGGCCTGCTCTTTCAGAACCCTGAGAACCAGATCTTCATGTTCAGCGTCGAAAGAGACGTGGCATTCGGGCTGGAGAACCTCGGGGTCCCAAGGGAAGAGATGAGGAAGAGGGTCGACAGGGCCATGAGCTTGCTAGGAATAACAGAGCTGGCGACGAGGGCCCCCCACGAGCTCTCTGACGGCCAGAAGCAGAGAGTGGCACTCGCCGGAGTGATAGCCATGAACCCCAGACTGGTGATACTTGACGAGCCGACGTCCCTGCTGGACCCCAGGACGGCCATGGAACTGGTCGAGCTGGTGGCGAGGCTCAGGAAGGAGACGGGGACCACCTTCGTCGTGGTCGAACACAGGCTCGACCTGCTCGTGACCGTGGCGGACAGGGTGGTGGTGATGAACCGGGGGACAAAAGTGCTGGACGGGACCCCAAGGGAGGTCCTCTTCGGGGAGGAGGCAGAGGGATACGGCGTGTCGGTCCCAGCTGTGATACGCGTCCAGAAGATGCTCGCCCGGGACGGGGTGGCCCCTGCCGACAGGCTGCTCTCCCCCCGAGAGCTCGCAGCCGGGTTGAGGGGGCGCATGAAATGATCGAGTTCCAGGACGTCAGCTTCGTCCATCAGAATGGGGTGAAGGCCCTGGACGGTGTCAGCATCAAGGTTCAGGACGGGGAGACAGTCGCGATAGTCGGCGAGAACGGCGCCGGCAAGACTACCCTGGTGAAACACATCACAGGTCTGCTCAAGCCTACGTCAGGCAAAGTTCTTGTCGACGGGGTCGAAACGTCGAAGACAAGCACCGCCCAGCTTTCGCGGAAGGTGGGGGTCGCCTTCCAGAACCCGGACCATCAGCTCTTCTCCGAGAGCGTTCACGAAGAGATGGCCTTCGCACTGAGGAACTTCGGGTTCTCCCCAGAACTGGTGGAGCAGAGGGTGACCTGGGGGCTGGAGCTCTTCGGTCTGGACGAGTACAGGGAGTCGTCTCCGCTGGTGCTGAGCGGCGGCGAGAAGAAGAGGCTCACGCTCGCATGCATACTCGCGTGGGACCCCGCAGTAATCATCCTCGACGAGCCGACCGTCGGACAGGATTCGATCCAGAAGGAGAAGCTGGCAGGGACGATCAGGCTCCTCGGGTCCACAGGGAAGACCGTGATCGTGGTCTCTCACGACATAGAGTTCCTCTGGCCGTTGCAGCCGCGGGTGGTGGTGATGAGGAGGGGGAAGGTGGTGGCCGACGGGCCCTCTCCCTCCCTGATGCTCGAGAAGGAGGTCCTCGAGGCGGCGCGGGTCTCTCAACCGCAGCTCGTCTCGCTCTACCAGGCCCTGGCGAGGAGGCCGGCGACGCCCTTCGTCGACCCCTCGGATGCCAGACTCTGGATCGAGTCGGAGATGAAGTAGGATGATGTGGCTTAGCGGCGGCTTCATCTTCAGGAGGGGGGTCTCTCGGTATCACAGGCTCGACCCCAGGGTGAAGCTGCTCATCTCTGTGCTGATGTTCACGACTACGCTGCTCGTGAGGTCGCTCTACGAGATGGCCGTGGTGATAGCGTTCATGGTGGCGGTCGCTTCCGTCGCGACTGTGCTGAAGAGGGTGGGCCGCACCATGCTCCTGACGGCGACCTTCTCCGCGTTCATCTTCTTCGTCAACGTCTTCTTCACTAGGAACATCGAGGTCTCCGCCCTCTATGCGGTCAGGTTCGTGGCAATCGTTGTGTCGACGAGCCTCTTCTTCATCACCACTTCCCCCGACGAGCTGGAGCAGGTGATGAAGACCTTCAGGCTCCCCCGCGACGTAGTGTTCGCATTCGTCACCGCAGTGAGGTTCATCCCTGTGATGATGCTCGACACCCTCCAGATAATGGACGCGCAGAAGTCCAGAGGGCTCGAGCTGGAGAAGGGGAACTTCCTGAAGAGGGTCAGGAACATGATCCCAGTCCTAATCCCGCTAGTCGTCAACTCTGTAATCAGGAGCGGGGAGCTTGCCGAGGCAATGGAGTCGAGGGCATACGGGGCTGTCCCCAAGCCGACTTCCCTAGTCGTATACAGGGCGAGCAACACAGACAGGGTGGTGGCCCTGTCTGCGGTCCTGCTCTTTGCAGTCACCGCCTACTCCTTTTATTTTGTCCTTCCAACGCACCTGCCATGATTCCGTCCCGGGTCGTGGCCGACGAGAGAGAGAAGGCGAGCGGGGTCCCAGAAGAGCTCTCCAAGCTGAACGTCCGCGTCTACTTCAGCACCCTCCCGGTCGCCGACTACGTCCTGAACCCGGAGATAGCTGTCGAGAGGAAGTCTGTAAGGGACCTGGTCGCTTCGGTCTACGACTCGCGCATCTTCTACCAGGCCGCCAAGATCTCAGCGAGCTACGCCAAGCCGTTCCTGCTGGTGGAGGGGGACTCGAAGGAGGTGGAGAAGTTGGTGAAGAACCTGAAGTCGTTCTACGGCGCGATCGCTAATGTCACACTTGCATACGGGCTGAGGGTCCTCTACACGGCGAACCCGAAGGAGACAGCGATAGCGATAGCGGAGCTACTGGCCAACGCCAGAGCGAAGCCCCTCTCTAGGATGCCGTCAGAAGCCCCTCCAAAGGCCAAGTCGGTCCCGCAGCAGCAGCTGTACGCTGTCTCTTCAATGCCCGGGGTGGGGACGAAGCTGGCGGAGAGGCTCCTCCTGAAGTACGGAACCCCCAGGAGGGTGATGGGCCTGACTGCAGGGGAGTTTGCGATGACCCAGGGGATAGGCTGGAAGAAGGCAGAGAAGATCAAGGAGATGCTCGACACGAAGTTTACAAAGAGGGTTGAAACGCAGCAGCAGTTGAGGTTAGAGGAATGAAGATCGGGATCATCGGCGGGACCGGGGGGATGGGTATCGCCCTCGCGACTGCGCTGTCGAAGCAGAACGAGGTCCGGATAGGGTCGAGGGACGCGGAAAGAGCCCGGGCCGCAGCAGCGAAGACCACGGGGGTGAAGGGGGACGAGAACGGCGCCGTAGCGAAGTGGTGCGAGGCGGCTGTGCTGGCAGTCCCCTTCGACGCGGTCGAGGCCCTGAAGCCATTGGCCGGCCCGCTCGCTGGCAAGCCTGTGATCTCGATCATCAACCCGTTGAGGGTCGAGGGGGAGGTGCTGCAGTACGGCCTGGAGCGTGGCTCAGCGGCTGAGAAGGTCGCCTCCGTATTGGGCAAGAGCAGGGTCGCCACCGCCTTCAACAACATGCCGTCGGCGTTCTTCACGAAGCCTTCCGAGCAGGAGGTGGACGTGCTGGTCGCGGCAGACTCGAAGGAGACGTTTGACGACGCTGCTTCGCTAGTCAAGAGCATCCCACGATTGAGGCCGCTCTACGTCGGGCCTCTGACGCAGGCTCAGTCCGTGGAGCGTATTACTGTGGTGGTCCTCAATGCGGCGAAACTCAACGGCGGACGACGGTTTTCTGTAAAGTTCGTCTCTTGAGGGAGACGGCCTTGCCCTCGCCGTAGGTCGTCATCCCATCGCGCCACCCAGTGTAGAGGATGGGCTTGTACTTCTTGAACCCCCAGAAGTCCGAGAAGTCCCCAGTGGCGCGGCAGGCCTCGACCCTTCCGACGAGCAGAAAGTGGTCCCCCACCCTCCTCCTCGACACAAGAGTGCACTCGATTGAGGCGACAGAGCCTTCGATGACCGGCGCCTTGACCCTGCTCCCGCCTGTGTGCCTGAGCCCGGCCGCCTTCAGTTTGTCCTTCACCTTCGCCCCGCTGATTGTGGCGAGTCGCTCCAACTGACTGAGGCGCCTGCTGTCGAGGAGGCAGAGGGAGAATGCCCTTGCCTTCAGGCACAGCCTGTACGTGAAGGCCGCAGGGTTGCACGTGACACCTACCAGCGGTGGGGACTCGGAGAGGGACGCGTATGCCACGACCGGCATAGCCGAGACCCTCCCTCCAGACTGAGCGCATAGTACAAGGGGGACCTGCGGGTAGAAGAGTCGGTGCAGCTTCGAGAATTCCACGTCCGTTGATGAGGGCGAAGGCATCCGGTCTACTCCTCTTTCGCGAGCTTCGAGAGGCGGTCGGCGAGCTCCTTCGCTTTGCCCCGGTAGGGAGCTGCCCTGCCAGGGTCGGACCTCTTGAGCTCCTCGAGGTAAGAAACGAACCCGCTCAGTTCTGCCATCATGTCATCGGACGTGCGAGGCCTTCTGAACCCAGGGCCAAAGGATAGCTCGACCTCGTCGTGGGCCTGCTCTGTGAGTTCGTACCTGCCGTCCTCCCTCTTCCTGATCATGCCCGCGGTCACCAGCTGCTCCAGGACCGGGTAGACCGAACCGGGGGAGGGGCGCCACCATCCCTGGGTCATCCTCTCGATTTCGTCCATGAGCTCGGCCCCGTTCTTGGGCGACCCGGAGAGGATCGAGACGATCGCCATCTTCAGGCCGCGCTTTCTGTGCATCATCCAACGGAACGGCCACATCGGGCTCCCCATCGGAATACCGATATATATGTGTGTTCTGTCTCATGCGCACAATATCGGTTTTCAGATACCATTAAATAAAGGGACCTGAGGGAACTGGCGGCGAAAAGCGGTGGAAAACGACAACGCCTACGAAGGCCATAGCCGCCGGGGATTCTTCAGATGGGTCATCCTGGCCCTCCTTGTGATCCTCGTGGTAGGCCTGGTCGCCTCAGTTCTCTTCTTCAACGGCCCCTACATGATGGGGACGACGCCGTACTACTACTACCCTCACCCGTTCTACATGTTCTTCTTCTTCCCTCTGGGATTCCTGGTCTTCTTCTTCGTGATTTTCTTCGTCTTCCGAATGGCATTCTGGCCGTGGAGGAGGCCATACTACTACGGCCGTTGGCGGCACTGGGACTACGCTGACGATATCCTGAGGCAAAGATATGCTCGCGGGGAGATAACGAAAGACCAGTTCGAGCAGATGCAGAAGGACCTCGAACAGCACAGGCCGTAGAGTCGGTTCTGCCGGTCCTCCCCGCTGCCCCCAATTTTGCGGTTCGACTTACTGTGAATGGCACATCAACGGCGAGTTACTGCCCGTCATGCGGGAAACAACAACCGTAGTTCCAAGAACAACACCGAACCGCTGTGCTCCAATTCTTTCCGCTTTACGACAACGTCAGATTTTCTACCGTGGGAGGGGGATTCTCTTTTTACTCTCTGTCGATGAACTCTTCGGCCTTTGGAGGTTCGGGCGGGAGCCCCTTCCGCTTCCTTATTTCGGTCACTAGCCCCATGAGCATGTTGGTCGGGACCGCCTGCCAGGTCTTGAAGTGAGTGTTCCAGACCGCCTTCCCGGCTGTGGCGCCTCTCATCTTCTCGCTAAGGTCGAAGGTCTCGGAGGCCGGTATCTCGCCTTCGACGACGGTCATGACCTCTCTCTGGTCTATCTTGATGAGTTTGCCCCTCTTGGCACTGATGACCCCTGTGATCGCACCGATCAGGTCTGAAGGGCCCTTGACCTCTATCCCCAGAATCGGCTCGAGCAGAGTCGGGTTGGCAGTCAGCATGGCCCCCAAAATCGCCCTCCTTGATGCGGGCATCAGCTGCGCGTACGTCCTGTGGGCTGCGTCCTCGTGGGGCACGTAGTTCGTCAGGACCACCTTCACCCCCCTCGTGAACTCGTAGGCAAGCGGCCCGTTCTTCATTATGTCGTCAAAGCCGGCCCTGATGGAGTCCATCGACTCCTGGAGGAACTGGACCCCCTTCGTGACCTCGGTCATGATGTTCCCTCTGTCGTCCACGGCCTGGAAGTTCCTCGCCTGGTCGGGGTCCCAGCCCTGGTCGCGGAGCAGCTTGACGACTGTCTTCTTCTCCGTGTTTTCGCTGATCGTCCCGTTCCTGATCAGCTCGACCACTTCGGGGGACAGAGGCTCGACCTCCACGAAGATCTTGTTGTGCCTGTTCGGCGAGCGCGCCATTATCGGGCCCGCCCGGGTCCTGATCGTCTCCCTGTAGTTGATTATCGGAGGCGAGGTGATTATCTCCAGACCGGCCTGCTGGATCATGGTCGTCGCTATCTCAAGGTGGAGCACCCCCATCCCGGACATCAGGGTCTCTCCCGATTCCTGGTTGATCGTCACGACCAGGTTGGGGTCCTCTATGTTCAGCCTGCGCATGACCTCGACGAGCTTGGGGAGGTCTCTCGGATGTTTGGCTTCCACGGCAACGGTGACGACCGGCTCGCTGACGTAGTGTATCGATTCGAAAGGAGCCACCCCCTTCTGGTTGGAGATCGTCTCCCCTGACCTGATGTCAAGGCCCAGAAGGGCGGGGATGTTCCCAGCTGGAAGTGAGTCGACTATCTCTCTCTGGAATCCCATGAATATCTGGACGGACTGAATCTTGCCTTCCCTCTTCGAGTTGAGGAGGTAGACCTGGTCCCCGTTAGACACGCTCCCAGAGAAGAGCCGCCCTGTCGCGACCAGCCCTGCGGCCGGGTCAACCACGACGTTCGTGACCATCATGACTGTGGGTCCGTTCTCGTCGCATGCAAGAAGCGCCTTGCCCACGTCACTCGTCAAGTCTCCTGCTGACCAAATCTTGGGGATGCGGTACGCCTGGGCGACCTGGGGTGGAGGGTGGTGCCTCACAACCATTCCGAGGAGAGCCTCGTGCAGCGGCA
The DNA here is from genome assembly GCA_964476175.1 of uncultured Nitrosopumilales archaeon. GTDB lineage: Archaea > Thermoproteota > Nitrososphaeria > Nitrososphaerales > Gagatemarchaeaceae > DATFYP01. Next base: position 22,042 of record CAYYYU010000055.1, on the reverse strand, counting down.
GCTTCTCGCCCAGCGACTGGAGGGACTCTGTCGTGTAGGCGCTGATTATGTCCTTGAAGGACATGCCGGCCGCCTTGGCCATGTCGAAGTTGAAGCCCCACTTGTCCTTGGATGAACCGAAGGCGACCTGTGCATCTTGGATCGAGACGCGCCACTTCTCCTTGTACTCGGGCTCGGCATAGGTGTCGACCAGCCGGTTGAAATCTTTCACGATGTTGAAGAGCCAATCCTGCATCTTCTCCGGGCTGAGACGGAGCTCCTTGATCAGACGGTCTATCTTGTTGATGTAGACGACCGGACGGACGCGCTCCTCGAGCGCCTGCCTAGTCACAGTCTCCGTCTGTGTCATTATCCCTTCGACAGCGTCGATGACGACGATGGCGCCGTCGACAGCCCTGAGAGAGCGGGTGACTTTTCCGGTGAAGTCGATGTGGCCGGGGGTGTCGATGAGGTTGATCACGTAGGGCTTGCCCGCCGTTTCGTAGTAGAGGGTGACGTTGGCAGCCTTGATGGTCATCTGCCGCTGTTGCTCCAGCTCCATGTAGTCGAGAGCTAACGCTTGCCCCGCCACACTCGGACTCAGCATTCCGCAGGCCGCCAGGAGGCTATCGGACGTGGTTGTTCTCGAGGGAGGGGCCGCTAAGCCCTTCCATTCCCGTGGTCCACGTGCGCGATAATCCCAAGGTTGCGAATCTGGTCCCGGTTGTGGACTAGCTTGAGAGCCTCAGCAGTGGTCTTGAATTTCGGCATAGGTTACCTCAGCTTTCGATTGCTCCCTTTCACGAAGTGGTTATGAAGGTTTCCTCAGGGAGGCGAAACAGAGGTGCCCCGGGCCGGGCGCTGGACCCGCAACGTAAAATAGACGAGTGAAAATGGGCACGTGAAACGTTGGTCTCAGGCAGGCTGCGAGAGTTCTTTCAATCGTTCGGGCCCGCCTGGATAGTCATGATTGCCGACGTCGACGCCCCGAGCGTGCTGACGGCCGCGGAGGCCGGGGCCACCTACTCGTACGGGCTGATCTGGTTCTTCCTGCTGTTGACCATACCCCTGTTTGTGATCCAAGAGGCGAGCGGGAGGATAGGCATAGCCACCGGGAAGGGGCTGGGGGACGTGATCCGGGAGAACTTCTCGAGGCGGGTTGCGGTCCTGGCGAGCGTCCCGATGGCGGCGGTCGACGTCGTGAGCTATGTCGCGGAGTACACGGGCATCGCTGTCGGGATGAGCATTATCGGGATCCCCCCAATCGTCTCGATGCCCATCGCCTACGCGGCCCACATAGGAATAATCCTCAGGAAGCGGTTCCTCACGATCGAGAAGGGGCTCATCGCCGCTTCGACCGTGCTCATTCTCTCATACGCGGGCTCGCTCCTCGCCAGGGGGATCGTCCCGTCTGGCGCCCTGCATTTCAGTTCGGACCCCCGGTTCCTGTTTCTGCTTGCCGCGAGCGCTGGTGCCGTGGTGATGCCGTTCATGCTCTTCTATCAGGCGTCTGCGACCGCTGAGAAGCGGAACGTCCGCATGTGGGCGATGAGGACAGAGACACTCATCGGAGCCGTCGCCAGCGAAATCGGAATGGTCGTCATTGTGATGGCCAGCTCCGGTTTGAACGTGAGCGTCAACCTCGCCGACCCGAAGACTCTGGCTGTGGCGCTCGAGTCAGTCGCCGGGGGGTACGCCCCATACCTCTTCGCAGTGGGGCTCGTTGCAGCAGCGTTCCTGGCGCTCGTGGTCATCTCGCTGGCTAGCTCATGGGCTGTGGTCGAGTCGATGGGCTGGAAGAAGAGCAACTTCTTCTGGGTATACGTGGTCGAGTCCGTCCCTGCGGTGTTGGTCCCGGTGCTCTACCCTGACCCGTTGGGGCTCGTGCTCAACCTCATGGTCGTCTTCGTTTTCGTCCTGGTCGGCCCAGGCTTGCTGATGGGGATCTTGGCGTCGAATGGCAGGATAATGGGGAAATACGCATCCACGCGCCGCTGGAAGGTGGCCTATTGGCTGAGCCTCACTGCAGTCGTGAGCTTCGGGGTAATCGCGCTGGCGGCCGCTCTCTGACCAATACGCCGTTGTCCGTCAGGCTGCGATTTCAGACCGGTCCCCGACAGAGACTCTAGGAGCTCGGTTGCTGCACAGTGACTGCCCTCTTCCCCAGTATCTCCTTCGCGAACGGTATCACCAAGAGGAGAACCACAAAGGTGGCCACAGCGACGTAGAAGCTGTACTGGAATGCCGCTGCGGTCGGAAGGGGCTCGTATACCGTGTGTCCGGCTACGGAGACCGCAGTCAGGGCGGTGTATGTCGTAAGGAAGGAGCCTGCGACTGGGGCCCCGATGCTGGCGCCCAGGTTCCTGAAGACAGTGTTCAGCGATGTGGCGAGCCCCATCTCCTTTAGCTCGACAGTCAGGGTCAGCAGGTTGATCACAGCTGCGTTGAGGATCGAGAGCCCTGCGCCGGCCACGAACATCGATCCTATGTACTGCCAGTAGCTGGTGGAGAAGGCGTTCAGTAGGAACCCGACTGCAGCGATTGCAGCTCCAAAGAGAGAGATTCGCTTTATGCCGGTCCTAGACACTATTACGCCGGTCACAGGGGCGAACACGATGAAGGAGACTGCGATTGGGATCAACGAGAGCCCGGTCGGGAAGATGTCCAGACCGAAACCGGCCGGCTGAGGGAGCTCGAATCTGAAGACGAAGGCCTGGAAGGCGAGGAACATCCCGAAACCAGTCGCGAGTATCGCCACGTTCGCGGTCAGCACGTTCCGCATGGAAAGGAGCCTGAGGTTCAGTATCGGCTCGCTCCCGGTCCGTGAGTACCTCCTTTCGTACGCGTAGAGGGGCGGAAGGAGGACCACCGAAAGCGCGAAGAGCCCGAGGGTGCCTGCCGAGGTCCACCCCCAGTTAGGGCCTTCGGCGAGGGCCATGACCAAAGCCACGAGCGAGACCCCCAAGATTCCGGCGCCTCCGAAGTCTATCCTCTGGTTCGGATTCACGTAGGAAGACTCCTTCACCTTCCAAAGGATGAGGGCCGTCCCGATCAGGACGAAGGGAATCGCAGTGTGGTAGGTTGTGCGCCATCCGAACTCGTTCGAGATGAAAGCACCGGCCGGGATGCTGACCGCGAACCCGACCCCGAACATGCCGCTGATTATCCCCTGGGCTCGGGGGACCAGCTCGCGGGGAAACTCTTCGCGGACCAGGCTGAATATGAGCGGGAAGATTGCGAGGCCAATCCCCTGCACCGCCCTCGAAGCGAGCATGAACTCGAAGGTCGGGGAGAATCCCGTCACCGTTACCGCCGCAGCGTAGATGACAAGGACGTAGGTGAGCACGCGCTTCTTTCCGTATACGTCTCCGAGCTTGCCGACTATCGGGTTGAGCGCGGTCCCAGAGACTGAGTACAGGGCCAGGACCAGGCTGACCTGAGACGCTGATACTCCGAACTCGCTCTGGATGGCGGGGAGGGAGGGGGTCAGCATCCCCTCAACGTAGAGTACGGTGATCACCAGACCGGCGAAGAGCAGCAGCGTCCTGTAGGCGTACTTGGAATCGAATTCGTGTGGTGCAGCGGCAGGTTGGGCCAAGTTTGGATTGTTCGCCCCAAAATCGCTCCCTTTTGAACCTAGCAGTCGGTCGCGGGGCCATGCCTGCCGCGAGCCTAGTCGTAGATTGACGCCACTGCCCTCAGCTGGGCTCGTGAGAGTACGACGCTCTCGCCCCCGGCGGAATGCAGAACGAAACCACTTCCGGTCTGCTCGCCGCGCAGCCTATCTTCAGTCGCCTCCCCGCGGGTCGCGCTCATCGACCCCAGGAAACCGGAAACCTCGTCCGGTGGAGGCCACCTGTCCTCCCCGACGCTCTTCAGGACCTCCCACAGCAGCGGGTGCCTGGACAAGGTCTGACCTGAGCCAGGCAGGGCAGCCCAGCGCCCCTCGCCGCCGCTGATCGCAAAGGCGCCTGCCTCCCTGACGAACCCTGACTCGTGTCCGAGGATCAGGAGATTGGGGGGCGCTCCTGATTTGTTCACCAGGTCGTCTGCCCTGATCCTGACTCGGCTGAGCCGCCATCGAAGCCTGGCCGAAGCCTCGACGCTGTCGAGAGGGAGGAGGTACCCACCTCTCCTCGCGGCCGCCCTGGCCTGCGTGCGGAGGGATTCAACGACCTTCCTCTCAGCACCGGAATGACCGAACGCCACTGCGTTGATGAGGGTGTACACGCGGGTCGGGCCGTCGTCCGCGATCATCAATGGACCGCTGATGGCCGGAAGGGAACGCAACGGGTCTCCTGTTCCGAACTTGACCTCCACCAGGCAATACCAGGCGAACGGAAAGATGCGCCTGCGGAGCAGTATCGAGTCTGCTTCGGGGGTGATCACCCGCGTCAGCCCTGCCGCGCCGAGGCGGGGCCAGAGGAGGGCCGTCCCGGACATGGCAGCGAAGACGAACGGCGAGGCCACCCCGCCCGAGGCGACGGCAGCAACTGCGAGAAAGGCGAAGAAGCCCGCGAGTAGGTGTCTCTTGGAGACGCTCGAAATGTGTGAACGGGCCGGTGGTCTTGTCGGGGACCTCTTCCTGCCCCCGCGCGGTCTGAAGGATATCAGAAGATAGACGAAGCTCAAGACTGACACCAGCCAGAGACCGAGGCCGAGAGACATGAAGAGGAGTAGGACGGCCGCAATCCGCAGGACCCATCCCATCAGTGGAACCCCTCGTCGTCGACCTTTGCGAACCCGAAGCGCGAGTACTCCGCGAGAGCCGGGTGCCTCGCGACCCAGAATGCCCTCGCCTTATCGTCTGCGTCCTCCGGGTTGACAGCCACCCCGTCCTCGTTCCTCTTTGCCGTCCCCCTCGTGAGCTCCATAGAGAACTTGGCTTCGTGCCCGAGTATGACTCCCCCGTAGGGCCTCCTGTCCCACGCGTGGATGGGGTCGATGGAGACGTGGCTCACGACCAGGACGGCTATCCCGAACTCAGCGCAGAGGCGTTGCGCGTGGGAGAGCAGCATCGCCAGCCCGGAGCTCCTTGCTGGGAGGTCTTGGGTGCTGGGGAAGGACGCCTTGAAGGGGGCAGAGATGGAGTCGTAGACGAGGAGCTTGGCGCCTGTCTCAGTAATCAACCTGTGAAGGACAGACTGGTAGACCGGGGTCTGCCTCAGCCTGAGCTCGACCCTCCCTCCGCTGGAGACTTCCTTCCCGGCGTCTATGCCATGGAGGTTGAGGAGGTCCACGACCTCGGGGACCTGCAACACCATGACGGACGGGGACTCTGTGGGGACTTCGACCGTGAAGTCCGGGGAGAGGACGTCAGCGACTGCCCCCAGATGGGAGTCGGTGTACGACACCCCGAGATGGTCGAGGGTGGTGCCGAGGGCGGTCAGGAGCTGGCCTCTTGTCACCTGCTTCTTCTTCCCAGATGCCTTCGGCGCCCGGTCGAGGTTCACGTTGGTGACCCTCACTTCCATACCGAAGCGCTTCCCCATCCTCTCCTGCCAGTAGGGGACCAGGTAGCTGAAGTAAGACTGCTCGGTGTCGAGTATGATCGCACTCGCCCCCCTCGAACCCGCTGCGCAGGCGGCCTGGAAGGACACGATGCTCTTCCCGAGCGCCTTCTCGCCGAAGACCTGGGTTATCGTTCCGGTTGCGAGGCCGCCGTCGGTAAGAGTGTCGAGGGCCTTGCACCCAGTCTGAATCCGGTCCGTCAGCCCCTCAGCTCCTTGAGTAGCCGCCTCCCCGACTCGGTGAGGGTGTAGGCGAAGACGTCGGGCCCCGACCCGGTCTCCTTCGCCTCCAGGATCAAGCTGTTCGCAGAATAGAGCCTGTCAAGTTCGTCGTTGATGTCTGCGGGGAGGTGCTCTGCCGAGAAGTAGTTGACTATCGACTCCCGGGTCGCGAGGGGGAAGCGTTCGACCTCCTCGAGGAGCTCCATGGTCAGGTCCCTGTTGGGCTCACCCCCTAGGGAGGCCGGCTTCACTTCCCTCTCCCTGGAAGGGAAGAGGCGGGGGACGAACACAGTCCGTTCCCCGCTCCGCGCAACCTCTGCCAGGAGAAAGCTCTGGAGGATGCGGGGCCTCTCTCCGCCCCCCTGATGCCATGCGTCGCTGCAGTAGACCCTCGTCTGGCAGGACTTCGAGAGGAGAGGGCTGAGCGCTGGCTCCAGCCCGGTCGCGAAGACGACGGGGAAGGGGGCCTCCAGCAGATGCAGGAGGAGCCTGTTTCCGTGTGATACCCTCGTCCCTGCCCGGAAGATGCGATGCGCCCCGGTGAGGAAGACGGCTCCAGTTGCAGCCGAATGACCCCTGGTTGCAAGGACCTTAGCCAGGAAGAGCGACGCCGCCAACTCGGCGGCCAGCGGGTACGGTGCGCCCTCGAAGCTCACGAGGGTGTCCGCCGAAGCGGCCCGGCTCAGGCTCTCGTCGTCGACCGCCTCCAGCAACTTGAGGGCGCCGACCCTTCCCTTGAGCTTGTCGACGTAGAACCCCCTGAACCCCTCGACGCTCCCCAGCGCGTCGAAGAGGACCGGAGGGCTGGCCATGTTGTCCTGTGCCGCCAGCTTCTGCAGAGCAGACACGACGATCGACTCCTCCTCTGACGAGAGGTCGAGGGCGACTGTGTAGGCCGCTGCGATCAACTGGGCGTGCAAGGGTCCGGCCTCCTCGTCAATCCTGAATGCGTCGTAGAGGAGGGACCGGAAGTCGACCCGCTCGAAATAGCCTGAGGCGCTACGCGGGAAGGAACAGTCGAGGTCGAGCACGAGAGTCTCGAGTCCGGCCTCCTGGGCCGATAGGGACACAAGCGCTGCCGTTTCGTTCGCCCGCCCTCCGAGCAGGAGGAGCCCGTCTGTGGAGCCGGAGAGTTGGAGCTCGGCCCTCCCCCCGGTCTGTCCATACCCGACCCAGAGCTTCCTGGCCTGAGACACGGACCAGAAGGCAAGTCTCGAATTAAAGGCGGTTGCTCACCTCAGGTCCGGACCTGAGGTCAGTTCCTCGACGCCGGCCCGCTGCCGGTGTGGCTGCTCAGGGGCAAATTACATAACTAGGGACCCGTCTCGGGCGAGTCACGTTGAAGGCGACGACGAGGGACGAGCTTGCCGCGAAGCTCGGGAGCCCGGGGCTGGTCGTGGTGAACGTCCTGGCAAGAGAGGGGTACGACAAGATTCACATCAGGGGATCAATCTCGATTCCGAGAAACGAGCTGGAGAAGGGGAGGTGGCGGGAACTCGAAGGGGCGGAGGAGCTCGTGGTTTACTGCTCGAGCTATTCCTGCGCAGCGTCGCATGTGGCAGCCGATTTCCTCGAGGCGAAGGGGTTCCATGTCTGGGCCTACGAGGGAGGGGTCAGAGAGTGGGCAGAGGCTGGGCTCCCCACCGAAGGGAGATTGTCGGCGAAGGAGTTCCTCGAAGAAAGATACGGCAGGGCCCCGCCGCAAACATAAGTATCGCAATGGGAACGGAGGTCCGTGCACAAGGTGCAGATAGCCGGGGCGGTCCTCCTCGTCCTGGGTCTCCTGGTTCTGTTCCTGCTCCGAGGCCCGCTCTATGATTTCATCGTGGTCGTCCTTCAGCTCATCGGCATCTTCATCGGGATAATCCTCGTGGTCGTCGGAATCGCCCTCCTCGTCGGCGGGAGATGGATGAGGAGGCGTGGACCATGGGGCTGGAGCTCGACGTGACATTCCGCCCCGGGAAGAATAGATAAACCCCTGAAGGAGAGGGCAGCCAATGCCCGCCATCGATGTGGTTTCTCTCGTGAAGTCGTACGGGGAACTCAGAGCGGTCGATGGGATCTCATTTTCGGTGAAGGAGGGGGAGGTCTTCTCTCTTCTCGGCCCGAACGGTGCAGGAAAGACCACAACCATAGAGATACTTGAGGGATTGAGAGAAGGGGAATCTGGGAGCACCACGGTTCTCGGGCTGGACCCCTGGCGCAACGGGTACGACCTGCACAGGAAGATCGGTGTCATACCTCAGGGTTTCAAGTTCCTCGACTACCCCACCCCGAGAGAGGCGATCAGGTACTATGCGGCCCTCTTCGGGACGAAGGTCGACCCGGACGAATTGCTGGGGAAGGTCTTACTCGAGGAGGCTGCCAACATGTACTTCATGAAGCTCTCGGGGGGTCAGAAGCAGAAGATGGGGCTGGCCCTGTCGCTCGTCAACGACCCCGAGCTCGTCTTTCTGGACGAGCCGACCACAGGGCTCGACCCGCAGGCGCGAAGGGCCGTCTGGGAGGTCATCCGGAACCTGAAGAAGGAGGGGAGGACCGTACTGCTGACGACCCACTATCTGGAGGAAGCAGAGACCCTAGCCGACAGGGTCGCGATCATGCACCACGGAAAGACAATTGCGTCAGGGACCCCCGCAGAAATAATCGCAAGGCACGGGTCAGGGGAAAAGCTGACCGTCCGGGGGAGCGAGGAACTCGCGAAGTATCTTGCGGAGAGCACCAGGCTGAAGGTCGAGTACGACAAGGCCGGGGTGGTATCGGTAGCGCTGGTCCAGCGGAGAGACGCCCTCATCGCGCTCGGGGCGATGGAGGAATCAGGGATACACTGGGACACCCTCACCACTAGGCGGGACAGCTTGGAGGACATCTTCGTCAGGATGGTGGGGGAGAAGGGCGAGGTGCCGCAAGGGGGAGGGGACCAGAAGTGACCTCGTTCAACATCCGCAGGATGCTCGCTGACCTTTCCGTGTTCGGGAAGGGGTACATGCGGAGCAGGATAGGGTTGTTCTTCTCGCTGATCTTCCCCGTGATCTTGATCCTCCTCTTCGGCGCGATCTTCTCGGGGAGCGGCACGAGCCAGACCGTGGTCTACGTCCAGAACCAGGACGGGGGGCAGGCGAGCACGGCGTTCATCTCAGTACTGAACGGCACCGGCGCCTCCGTAGGGCACAATTCAACCTGGCCGATCATGTTGGTCCCGGTGAGCAACAGCCAGAACCTCTCTCAGTATCTGCTTGCCCATTCGTCTTCGGACGGGCTCATAATCCCTTCCAACTTCACTTCGGCCTACGTCGCCGAGAAGGCGGTCAACGTGACCCTGTACGGGAATCCGACCTCGACCACAAGCAACGTGGTCAGGCAGGTCACAGACGCAGTGGTCAACGCGTTCAACCTCCAGAGGGTGGGAGGCGCCCCTGTGATCGGGGTTCGTCCGCTGACAATCGCGTCGAGTTCCTACAAGTACATCGACTTCCTAATCCCCGGGCTGATCGGGTTCTCAGTCCTGACCAGCCCCATGTTCGCCCTTGTGAACATCAGCTCGGAGTACAGGCGAGACAAGGTCTTCAAACTGCTTTCCCTGACCCCGCTCACCAAGACCGAATGGCTCCTTTCCAAGATCATCCTTTACGTCCTGCTGACCGTCGTATCCTTCGTGCTGATGAGCGCCACCGGGATCCTTGAGTTCGGTGCGCACGTCACCTTCTCGTGGGGGGTCGTCCCATTCCTCCTGCTCGGTCCGTTCCTCTTCGTCTCGCTCGGGATGCTGGTAGGCACCACCTCGAACAGCCCAGAGTCGGCGGCGGTGGTTGGGAACCTCATCACCTTCCCAATGATGTTCCTCTCCGGGACATTCTTCCCCGTGGCTTCGATGCCGATGTATCTGCAAGGTGTGGCGCACGTCCTGCCCCTCTTCTACGTCATCGACGGGCTCAACAACGTGATGATCTACGGAAACTACGGGGCGGCCTACTTCGACCTGGCAGTGCTGTTCGCGATCTCGGTAGTCGTGTTCGGTCTCGCGGTCCGCTTCTTCAGGTGGCGCGAGGACTAGCCCGACCTCATCTTATATCCGGGGGCACCCGTAGAGGTCCCTCGTGAAGAAGCGGGAGCCCACCGTGATCTTCATGGAGATACTGGCGGCCCTCTTCGAAGAATCTCGAGGGCCGACGAGGCTCGCTCAGGCTTGCAACGTCAACTACGGCAGGATCGAGAATTTCACAAGGCCCCTCGAAGAGAAGGGGCTCATTCGGAGGGAGACTTCGGGAGGGCAGGAGGTCTTCGTGGTCACCGATTCGGGCTACCGGCTGTACCTGGAGTGGCTCGATGTCTGGAAGAGGCTCCCTCTCGGGATGACTTCAGGTCAGTAGGGCTTTTATGGTGACCGAGAATCACGTAGTCGAGATGACAGCCAGAGGACCCGAGCCAGAAAAGGTCATCGAAGCCCACCAGGAGTTCGTCAGCCACATAGAAGGAGGGTCGTCCAGGATGAGGGCACTTTCGCTCGTTACGATCGCTGTAGCTGTCCTGCTCGCCGCCTCTTACGTTGTCCAGCTTACAATCCCCTATTTCACCGGAGAGACGACCGTCACCGTGAACCTGACCGACCCGGGCAACGTGGTCACAGAGCTCGTCCTGCTGGCCCTCGCCCTCGTCTGGCTCTACGTCGGCCTGAGGGACTTCTTCTTCTCGAATCGCATGAAGAAGGCGATTCAGGAAGCGAGGACGAAGGAGAAGGCGGTCGAGAAGCAGATCGCCGGCTAGGAGCGACGCGCGCCTTACTCCAGCTCTGTGAAGGGCTGCCGTCTGAGGACCGCGTTGAGCTTCTCCAAGTTGGCGATCGTCCCAACGTCGTACCAAGCCCTATCAGTGAAGTAGCCTGAGATCCTCCCGCCTCTTCGCAGGAGCTCGGGGACAAAGTGCGACATCAGGTCCGTCTTCGCTGGGCTTGCAATCTCGGCGATGAGGTCTAACCCCTTTCTGCCCACCACCATGCAGCCGGTTGCGACGTTAAGGTCGAGGGTCGGCTTCTCGCGCACCCTCATCACCTTCCCACCTTCCCCGACTTCGGCTATCCCGACTGGGAGGGTGTACCCCTGTGCCAGGACCAAGGTCGCGTCGGCCTTGTGCTCCCTGTGGGTCGCCAGAAGGGCGGTGATGTCCAGGTCTGACAGCACGTCCCCGTAGTAGACTAGGAGCTCTTCGCTGCGAGGGATCGCTCCCCGGGCGAGAGCACCAGCCACTGCGTTGAGGCTCCCGGTGGCTCCCTTTGAATCGACCGAGTGCCTTAGATGGACTCCGATGCGAGAGCCGTCCCCGAAATACTCCTCGATCTCCTCGGAGCGGTACCCGCTGAGCAGGGTGATGCCGTCTATGCCGTGGCGGGACATAAGGCGGATGATGTAGTACAGCAGGGGGAGCTTCTTCGGTCCCACTGGGATCATTGCCTTCTGGAAGAAGTCGGTCAGAGGCCGGAGCCTCTCCCCCCTCCCACCGCAGAGAATCGCGGCCTCAGTCGTCGAGGTCACGTCTCGGCCTTTCGCCACTTCTTATTTATCATTGATGCGCATGCTGGCCTGTCCGCGGAGTCGGGGGGTCACCTGTTTCCGAAGCGCGGGACTGGGGAAGCCTCGGCCGGCCTCACTAGCGCCCGTGACCGCGAACCCATCCTGTTCACGCCAAGCTCGATCGAGCCTTCGGGCGAGACCTGCGAGAGGGCGAAGAGGAGGTCTTTCGTGTGCTTGACTTCGTTACCCCCGGCCTCGGTCACCACGTCCCCGATGCGGAGTCCAGCCAAGTGGGCCGGACCGCCGGGAATCACCTCGGCGACTAGAAATCCGGAGTCGGCCTGCATACCGTACCTCCTGGCCAGCGGCGGGGTCAGGTCCATCCCCGAGATGCCGATCCAGGGCCTCACGACCCTTCCCTTCTCTAGTATTTCGTTGGCTATGCGCTTGATTGTGCCGATGGGGATCGCGAAGCCAACTCCCTGGGCGAACGGTATCATCGCTGTGTTGATGCCGATGACTTTGCCCTGGAGGTCGGCGAGCGGGCCGCCGCTGTTCCCGGGGTTGACGGCTGCGTCGGTCTGCAGCAGCCCTTCGAAGATGAAATCTGACCCAGGGAGCGGCCTTCCAATTGCGCTCAGCACCCCCATGGACACTGTCGGGCCCCCTGGGAGCGCAAGGGCGTTGCCGATCGCCAGTACGAACTGTCCGACCTTGAGCGACTCGGAGTCCCCAAGTTCGGCGGCTGGCAGGTCGCTGGCGTCTACCTTGATCAGGGCGACGTCCGTCGCCTCGTCGGAGCCGATGACCTCACCTATGAAAGTGCGCCCGTCCTTGAGGCTGACCTGGACCCGGGTGGCTCCGTCAATGACATGGTTGTTCGTCAGGATCAGTCCGTTCGCGTCAATCACGACCCCGGAGCCCTGTCCCTCAGTCGGCACCATGCCGAAGAAGCGCCGTTCGAGGCGCATGCTGTTGACGCTGACCAGGCTCTCGCTGACCTTCTCGACCGCCTGTGTAACGTAGTTCTCGAAGCCCGATAGCGCCATCTATCGCACCCCGAGCCCCCAGCTCCTAACGGTTCGTGGAATGATCTTCACGAGTGTTGCGCTGCCGTCGCTCTGGTGGGGATGCGCCTCTCCTCTTACCTCGACCCCCCTGACCCTCCAGGGTCTGGTCGAGACAATCTCGTCGACAACGAAGGCGACCTTGTTGTTGGCAACAAGGTTCCTGTATTTCAGGGACCTCTCCAGCTCCCAGCCCCCGAAGTAGATGTCTGTGCCGTCGAACCTGTACGCGACAGGCACTACGTGAGGCTGCCCTGAAGGCGAGACAGTCGCGAGCCTTCCGAGGACGTTCTCCGCGAGATATGCGGCTTCGCTCTCAGAGAAAGCAGGTTCGGCGTTCGCGTTCTCATTTCGTTCAGATGTTGCAAATACCACGGCGGAGTGAATAACAGTCATCTTTTTATAATTGGTAGTAACTTCTTACCAAGTAGGTATGTCAAACCTGACCAAGTCAACCCAGCTTGACCAAGAGGTCCTGAACTCATGCGCGGTCGTGCACGCGACGTGGAACGAGATCACCAGGACGTGGACCCTTCCCACTATCCACGCTCTCGGCCTGAAGGAACCTGCTCGGTTCAACGAGCTCAAGAGAAGGATCAACGGGATTAGCGCCACATCGCTTGCCGAACGACTGACTCAGTTGGAGCGGTTCGGCGTCGTTCAGAGGAAGGTCTACCCGGAGAAGCCGCTGAGGGTGGAGTACTCTCTTACAGTGAAGGGGCACGAAGTCTACAAGATCCTGTGCAACCTCGCGGACTGGTCTAAGCGGTGGGCGGGCAAAGAGCCGAACAGCAGAGAGTTCCTGGTGCCGCAGTAGCCTCGTCTACCCTCCCGCTACGACGAAGACCCCGAGCGCTAGCAGTACCAGGGCGATAGCGTAGTCAATCTGTCTTTCCCTCCCAGGGACTCGGAGGAAGCGCCCCATCCCCTTCGTGCCTGCCAAAGTGACAGCGACCAGAGAGATTATCGTCCCGGCAGCGAACGCGCCCAGGGCCAGAGCGACCGCCAGCAGCCCGAATACGCTGGCGGCAAGGTAGACGGGAAAGATCGTGAGTTCGGGAGATGATGTCGCCGCGAAGACAAGCCATTTGGTTCCTTGCGATACCTCCTTCTTCTCAGGATCGCTACCTCTTTCCCTGACCGTGGACACGAACTTCCAGGCGCCGACGGCCAGGAATGACAAGCCCACGAGGAGACCGGACGCGCCTGAGAAACTGGTCGCTACCACCTGCCCGACAGCTATTGCGATTACCATAGCAATGAGAGAACCAGCCGTGTGGGCGAGGCCTCCGGCGACCGCGAGGAAGGAGACCCTCCTCGCAGGAATCCCCTTCGAATTGCAGTAGACTACGAGAGGGACCCAGTGGTCTGGCGCCAGCATGTGAAAGGCGCCAACGCCAAGGCCTAGTGCGGCGACCCCTGTGACTGCGAGAAGCCCGAGCAAGAGTGGAGCGGGACCTCAGCAATGCAGTTAATCTTTCCTTCGTCTGATGCCTGCGCATGGGCAGACGAGGATTCACGTCCCCGACCCCCATGCGAAAGGCTAATCCTCTTCTAGGCACCCGGCGACCTGCGGAGCATTGCGGCAGCGGACAAACCAGCGTTACCCCGAGCCGACCGTAGGAGGCCTGATCCTGAACAGCAAGGGGGAGATGCTTCTCGTGAAGTCGCACAAATGGGGAAGACTCTACACGATACCCGGGGGGCACGTCGAGGTTGGAGAGGGGCTCATCGCAGCCCTGAAGCGGGAGGTCAAGGAGGAGGTCGGGCTGGACATCAAGAAGGTCAGGTTCCTGGCCGTCCAGGAGGCCATCTTCACAGAGGAGTTTTGGAAGCCGAGGCATTTCATCTTCTTCGACTTCGTCTGCTCGGCCCTGTCGGACAGGGTGAAGGTTGACTGTGATGAGATACAGGGCTACAGATGGGTGAAGCCGGAAAGGGCTCTGCGATTCAGGCTCGACAGCTTCACCAGGAAGATGGTGAAGACATTCCTCAGCGAAGGCGGCGCTACTCGGTAGGCGCTTCTTCCCGCGCCCGCGTCCCCGAAGCCCTGTAGAGGATCAGGCCGAAAAAGACTGCGGCCAGGACGGGGAGCAGGACCAGAGCGGACTGGAAGACGGGTTGGCGAGCTATGCTGTCGACGTGAGACACCAGCATCCCGTTCTGGACGCTGCTGTAGAAAATCCCTTCAGCCGCATTGGCGTTAGTAGCTGAGGCTTCGGTGCTCGCTGTCTCATTACCGGTAATCGACGTCAGGTTAGAGCTCACGGCCGGGACGTATGCCGTCGTGGTCGAGGAAGTGACCGTGGACTGATTGGGGGTGAGGCGCGCGAGGCCTGCCGCTCCGGCGTACGTGGGATAGGCGCGGGTATACACGAAGGAGGAGCCGACTATGGCTGCGCCTAGGAGCAGGCCGGCGAAGACCGCCAAAGCGAAGCGCGCGCGCATGCTCATACACGGGCACCCGCCGCGTACATAGTTCTAGTCCTCAGAACGGCTTCCTCCTCCAGACGCGCCAAGCCTCGTACCAGAATATCGCCGCCCCCCCTACGGTGCCGATGAGGGCGTAGAGGTCCAGGAAACCTGGAGGGTTGGTGAAGACGTAGGCGATCGCAATGGTGCTGAAGAAGGCAGCGTAGAACCCGAGGCGGGGGAGGGTCAACCCTGCTATGTTGACGAAGGAGTGCAGGATGCCCGCATCGACCTTCTTCACGAGGACGTACCGCTCGTACTGGTCCTTCTCTATGATGCCGAGGTTGATCAGCTTGTCAAGATGGTGAAAGGCGACGCTCGGGCTCGAGAACCCTAGGTCCTTCTGGACCTCCCTGACCCCGACTGCCTTGCCGTGCCTCAGGATGTGGAGGTAGACCTGCAGGGTCTTCCCGCGGAGCTCGTACTCGACCTTCGCCCTCTCAGCGACCTCGGACAAGAGCTGAGGGGGGTGAGCCGAGACGTGTTAAGAGCTTTGTTCGCGTCTGCGGAACAGGGCGTTCTCCGGACTGGGACTAAATCGGTACCCCCCCATAGGGGTCCGATGAACCGGCTCGGAGGCGTCTCCGTCAAGGCCGCCATGGCAATCGTGGCGGTCATCATAGTGGCAGGCGGCTTCGCGCTGGCTCTGCTCTCCACTGGCGAAAACACTGCGGGAGCGATCCTCCAACCCAGCACCTTCTTTGGACCCCCGTACAGCAACCAGATCGGCAACCTGAATTCCGACCTTGCCACCATCGCAGGCTCTTCAGCGGGGATCTACTACATGCCGGCGACGAACGGCGCTGGGGGGTCTCCCCAGACGGTCGTCATCAAGAGCACGACCGCATCTACGACCACGTCGGCGGCAGTTCCATCGAGCAACGTCACCTCAGGCACCGGTGGCTCGCTGATCGAGTTCTCCAGCACTGTGGACATGCAGACATCCTCACCCTCGAGGCTGGCCTCCGAGATAGTGGCGCTCGCGTATTCTGAGGGCGGGTACGTCGCGTACCAGTCCACACAGACTGACTACGCCAACGTGGTCATCAGGGTCCCAGCGGCGTCATACCAGTCTGTGCTGGCCAAGATCCAGGGGATGGGCAACGTGACCAACGTGACTTCCAACTCGAACGACGTGACAGTCCAGTACACCGACCTGAACGCGACCCTGAGGTCGCTCTTGACCGAGCAGGCGGCCCTGCTGAGGCTGGCCAACCAGTCCACCACAGTCAACTCCACGCTGGCGATTGAGACCCAACTCCAGGGGGTCAATCAGCAGATCAATTTCGTCCAGAGTCAGATCCTTCAGACAGCGAGGCTGGTCGCCTATTCGACAATCAGCGTCTCCGTCTCCCAATCAGCTCAGGCAAAGCCACTCTCCATGGTCCTCAGTGTCACCCCGAAGAGCGGCGTCAGCCCGCTCAGCGTGACTATGAACGCTGTGGTCACCGGAGGGATCGGGGGGTACCTTGTGAACTACAACTTCGGCGACGGGACTTCCGCGCAGGGGCAGATCCTGGTGCACACCTTCGTGGGCTCGGGGGACTACAATGTCACAGTTGATGCGGCCGACCAGAACGGTAGTTCCGTGTCCAAGTGGGTGATGGTCCATGTGTCTGCTGCACCGAACCAGGCTGGTTTCGGGGACTTCCCGGGGACTGTCACGGGCCTCTTCTTCAGGGTGGTGGAGGGGATCGTTGAGGCCGCCGTCGTCGTCATCCCGCTAGCGCTGGTAGCCGTGGTCGTGCTGGTGCCGATTCGCAGGTGGACCCGGGGTCAGAAGCCAGTCAAGCAGAGCCAGTAGGCGAAGCCGCCTTCATCCTTTTGTTTTTCTTGTAGTAGATGTAGACTATTATGGGTCCGGTGACAAGGAAGACCGCCACGACCACCAGCATGAGATAGGCGAGGGTGTTCGCAGTCCCGGCAGAGACGTTGCTCAGCATGAAGCCGTGGAGCGGATTCAAGTGTCCGGTCCCGTCGGGTCTCCCGGGGTCTATAAGAAGCGTTGGCCGTCCCCCCGTTGCGACTGTGGTCGTCGAGCCCGCTAACGATATTAACGTGAGAGGTCCCGTGACCGGACATGCCGAAGTGGAATGTCCAGCCGGCCGACGTGCTGAGAAGGTACAAAGTGGTCGCCGTGGTCGGAGCTTCGAAGAGCCCCGACAAGGAAGCGTACACAGTCCCGCTCTACATGAAAGAGCACGGTTACACGGTCATCCCGGTCAACCCGACCGCCGACTCCATACATGGCGAGAAGGCATACCCCAGCCTCGCTGACATCCCGCGGGAGCTGGCTGCGAAGGTCGACGTAGTCGAAGTCTTCAGGCCGTCCGAGGAGCTCCCTCAGGTTGCTTCTCAGGTAGCAGACATGAAGAAGAAGACCGGGCGGCCCTTCGTCTTCTGGGCCCAGCTCGGCCTCGAAAACGAGGAAGCGAAGAGGACCCTTTCGGCAGCGGGGGTCGATTTCGTGATGAACGCCTGCATGAGGACGCAGCACCAACTGTTGGGTGGAAGCTGGTGAAGCTCGATGGATGGGGAGACTAACCGGGAATGGCACGCGGCACACTCGATGCCGAAGAACCCGACCACCGAGCAGCGGGTCGAGTGGCACCTCGCGCACTCGGAAGCCTGCGGGTGCAGGAAGGTCCCCGACGGCCTGCAGGGGAGGGTTGCGGCCCTAAGGAAGTCGCGCGGGGACCGTCGCTCTAATTAGCGGCCAAGGGCGGACCCCGGGTACCAGTTGCTGGACCCGACCTACGCGTTTGTGGCTTCGTTCATCTGGGCGTTCAGCCCGATTTACTACAGGACGTTCATGAAGAGGTTCGACTTTCTCGTCCTAAACCTGCTCAGGACGTCCCTTGCGTCGGCCGTCCTCGTCGTCCCCGCCATCTACTTCGGGTTCAACAGCGGCGTCTACTACGCCCTGCTGAGCGGCGCGATCACGCTTGCGGTTGGAGACACGCTCTTCCTGTTGTCGATCCGGGAGATGGGGGCGTCCATCGCCGCCCCTGTGGTGTACGTGTACGTACTTCTCGTACAGCTCACCGCGACCACGGTGGGGGAGGTGGTCCCCCTGGCCAACGTCGCCGCAGCGGTGATGATAGTGGCCGGGATCTTTGTTCTCTACCGGGGAGGGGAGGGCAAGCCGAGGGCGAAGGGGATCGGCATGGGGCTCGGTGCAGGGGTGGTCTGGACCGTGGGGCAGGACCTGATACGGTTGGCTACGAACGCCAACGGAAACGTGTTCGCAATCGCATTCAGCAGGAACCTGGCCGCCGTTGCCGCGCTCTCGGCGGCTGTCCTTGCGACTGGGAAGTTCAGGCTCTGGCCCAGCAAGGTGACGAGGAGTGAGTTCGGGTTTCTGGCACTCGTCGCGATCAGCGACCTGGCGATCGGCTCGCTCCTGTACGTGTACTCGGTCTCCCTGGTCGGAGTCGCGCTCACCGTGATCCTCACCAGCCTCTCCCCGCTGCTGACCCAGCTCTTCTCGAAGGCCCTCGGCAAGGAGTCCCCGTCGGCAAAGGACTTCGTGGGGGGCGTGCTGATCGTGGCGGCGGTCGTCATGGCAGTCGCGGTCTGACGAAGCCACTCGCGCCGTGCGGGGCGCGGCTGTCACTTCAGACGTGCGGCTACGGACTCTTCGTTGTTCTCCGTCTTGAGGAAGACCGGGACGTTTCTCTGTTTCGCCGCCTTGAACGAGACGAAGAGCCATTCCCCGGTCCCGAGGTCTGCCGAACGCTCGAGCACCTCGTACGGCAGAGCGAAGGCGTCGGCTATCACCATCCGGTCGTACATCCTCGGGAGGGTGCTCACGAAATAGCTGTGGAGCTGCTGGAGGGCGTTCACGTTAAGGCGCGCCACCCTCTGGGTCGCCATCCAGCAGTGGAGCCTGTACTTCCTCCCCTGCCGGAGGAGCTGCTCCACGGCCCTGTTCGACTGGGTGGTGAACTCCTTGTCGGTGTGCTCGTCGGGGATGTACTCCTGGGCTTCGTCCAGCACCACGAGGACCCTCTGCATGTTGCCGACCTTCTTCTTCAGGAAAAGAAGCCGCTTGATCAGCCTCTCCGCCACAATCCTCGCATGGATTGGGTCCGGGAGGTAGAGGACGTTGAGCCTCGCAGCCGTCCCCCTCGCAAGCTGCTCTGCGAGCTTCTCAGGCGTGAGTGAGGCTGTGGCCGAGGTGCCGAAGTCTCCAGACTCGAGCATCTCTATGATCATGTCGAGGTCCGACCTCAGGCCGGACCGTTCGTTGACCTTCGAGTTGATGTCCTTCAGGGTCAGGGCGAGCTCCTTTCTGGCGTCGTCGTCGAGCTCGGTGAGCCTCGTGCTCTGCCTGTACCCGCGCTTCTCGTAGAACGCCATGGCCAGCTTTGTCAGGCCTACCTTCGCGGCTGTTGCACCGGCTCTTGCGTTGTCTACGGTCCCCTGGAGGAGCTGCTGGATCCACCCCATGTCAATCCCCCCTTCCTGTTGGAGAGAGAGTTTCTCGACCCCCCGGGCGTAGACCTTCGAGAGGGCCTCTTCGATTGCTCCCCTCCCTGCCACGTCTTCCAGGCTTTCGGGGATGGCCTGCGCGCTCACGAACTCGTCCTCGCTGTCGAAACTTTCTGTGGACACGACTTTCGCGTCTCTGTCCAGGAGGTCGAGTAGGTTGACCACGTACTCCCCGGCGATGTCGAGGACGACGAGGGTGAGTGACGGGTCTAGCTTCAGGGCTCGCCTGACGAGAGCGCTCGTCAGGTTTGACTTGCCCGAACCGGTGAAGCCGAAGAAACCGCAGTGAAAGCGGATCAGGTTGTCCATGCTGACCGTGAACGGGAGGTCGAAGCCTATCATGTTCCCTATCCGCTCGCCGCCGGCTTCGCAGAGGAACCTCTCGACTGCCTCCTTCGACAGCAGCATGGCCTTCGCGCCGGGGAGTGGGGTGTGGGGGGCTCGAGAGAACTCCAGCGTGGAGCCCTCGACCTTCGCCACGTAGGAGGTCGGAATCGCCAGCAGGTCTATCCACGTCTCCTGGGACTTTCCCCAGCTCTCCTTGATCGTGTCGAGGTACTCGTTCCTGAGGATCGTGGGCATCGAAGAGTCGACTCCGGAAAGCTGGTAGTGGGTGGGGGTAACCCCGACCACCTCGTAGACGACATACCTGGTCGACCCGTCTACGGTCCTTTCTATGGCGATGAAGTTCGGGAAGTAGAGCCTGTCAAGGACCTTGTAGCTGAACCGCGCCTCAACAACTGCGAGGGGGTTGGAGAGCGTGAGCTCCCTCCCGTCGCTCTTGGAGGTCCGCGTCGCCACAGTGTTCCTCTTCAGACGGGCGTCGAAATCGCCCCCCATGCTGTCGAAAGCCCAATGCAACGAACTCAAGATCTGACCCTACCGCCCTGTCCTCGCGTGCTCGGCCTCAGCCCGCTGCTGCCTATAAGGGGTGACCAGCCCGAATATCTTCCGCCTGCGGGAGACTCCGCCGACTCTGAGGTCTGCGACCCCCCGGAGTGAGCTTCTGAGCATCCTGACCTCGGCCTTGACCGCCTTGTCTGCCAGATAGAGGAGCTGATTGTGGCCGAACGCCTCGAAGACCTCTGGGTTGTCGTTCAGTGACAGGATGTGAAGGATCAAGTTGGAGAAGAGGCTCCTCTCGTTCCCTTCGAAGTAGGCGTCCACCTGGGACATCCCAGAGCGTTCCCTGACGTCGAGCCTCCGAACTGCGGCCGAATCCAGCTTGTCGTCGTAGAGCCGGTCGAACAGGAAGACTTGGGACCGGACGCTCGGGTCGGTCTTCAGGGTGCGGAGCTGAAAGAAGGAGCGCGCGAAGAGCTTCTCCCGAGAGACGAACTTCCGGGCGCTGACAAGGCTGCCGTTTATGTCGAGTATCGTCGAGTAGGCGGAGTCGTAACTCACTGTGCGCCACGGGGTCCTTATCGACCGGTTCTCAGAACTCAGTATCGACAGGAAGGCCCTGTCGTTCTTGAGCCTCGGGGGGGCCGACGAGAGTCTCACGAAGCCGGACGATGATGAGTAGGGGAGGACGGCCCTGGTGATGTCTGTCGCGGTCGTGTCCTTCGCAATCCCGATGAGGAGGACCCCCTTCTGTCGGGCCTCGTGGCAGAGCATACAGAGCAGGAAGAGTGCGATGGTGTTCACGTCGAGGGTGGTAAGGTACTGTTCTGCGTCCAACGCGAGCGGGTGCTTCTTGCCTCCGAAGACGTCCTTCGCGTACGTCAGGGAGAGGGACGAGATTCGGCCCCAGTAGCCTGGGACCGCCTCGTTCAGCCTGAGCCCCGTGCGCGATGATTCGGCGAGCAGCGCGTTGCCGTGCCTCGCATCGAGCCCCTTGACCATCTTGGCCGCGCGCCTGACTTCGGCTTCGGTCGCGCCCAGGGACGCAGAGAGTTCCCCGAAGGCCATCGGGCCCTCCATGAGGCGCTTGAGCACTGCGAACGGGAGATAGCGTCGCCTCGTTGGGACCGCCATCGAAGGAGCCCCGAGGTTGATAGCGAGTTCAATGTCGAGGAGTGATACCCCGCTCCCTCCCCCCCAGTTCACGAGCTTGCTTTCACCTCGCCTAAGGAGGTTCCTCGCGTCCCGAGACAGAGTGGAGAAGGTCCCCGAGAGCGGCCGGTCTAGGAAGACTATCTTCGATTTCTCGCAGGCAAGCACCCCGAGGTACATCTCGGCCAGAGTCATGAAGGAGTTCGGAATCCGCTCCATCGAGTGCTCGAGCTCTATGTCTATCTCGGGCTCCTTGCTGAAGACGCTTCCCAGGTCTTCGGCCCACAGAGGTATCGCTGCGGAGGCCGCGAGCTTGGAGTCCCTGTGCGCAGCCGCGAGGTCGAAGCGCAGGTGCTCGTCGACTGTGAATGTACAGCTGTAGGCGGTCGCGTTCGAGTAGAAGAGGACCATCTGGAGCCGCTCGTCGAAGTCCATCGACCCGTCGATTCCGGTGGCGATGTGCTCCCCTTTCCCGAACAGTTCCCGGGCAGACCTCTCAGCCGCTGCGGGGTCGACGGGGACGAGGAGGTCCATCAGGTCACGCCTCCCCCTGAAGGAGTCGGCTCGCCCCTCGAACCTGGTGACCAGGTCGAGCGTCTGGGCGGAGAGCTCCTTGGCTATCTCAGCAGACATTTCCCGATCTCCTCATGCAGTTGCGGTTAATAGCAACCATAGCCAGACGGCGACTCGCAACCAAGAATACGTTAATAAGCCGAACATGGGTCTAGAGTCATCCATGAAGTTCGTGCTGGAGCACAGATTGCCGAAGAGGCTCCGGTTCGCTAAGGTCTATCTC
>CAYYYU010000054.1:0-19350 GCA_964476175.1 uncultured Nitrosopumilales archaeon | reverse complement strand
CCCGTCGGGCCCGCGCCCGCGAGAATCCTTAAATCCATGTAGACAATCTTGTTTACACGCAATGGCGACCACACAGGTGCAGGTCAGAATCCCAGAGGGACTTGTGCAGGAAATAGACAGTTGGATAGCCGAGGGCCGATTCTCAAGCAGGAGCGAAGCCGTGAAGACCATCGTGACGCTCTACAAGGAGCGAGAGCGGACTCGAAGGTTCTACGAGATGCTGGCCAAAGAAAGCGAAGGAGCCAGGAAGCATCCTGAAACCCTGGTTCCTCTAAAAGACGTCTTTTGACTTTCTCCGTCCTCTTACGACCGAAGGCAGCCAAGTCACTCAGGAAACTTCAGCGTTCAATCGGAAGGCGGATTCTGGAATCCCTCAAGGAGCTCGAACAATCTCCCGAGACCGGAGAGCAGTTGAAACCTTCAAGGTACTGGAAAATCAGAGCCGGCGACTACCGCGTAATCTACGAGATTGATAGGTCTTCAAATCGTGTCATCATACTTTTCGTCGGTCACAGGAAGAACATATACGACGAGTTCTCAAGGCTGGTCTAGAGCTTGATTGGCAGCCAGGAGCTTTCGAGTTCGGGTCGGGTTCTAGCACCGTTTACCTGGCGGGTCCCGTCGGGCCCGCAGCAAGATTGGCTTTATATGCGCGTATTAATACCATGTTAATATGGTCAAAGCGATAGTCGAGATTGACGAGGAGGCCAACAAGGTGATCAACGTCCTTAAGGCCCAGTACGGGCTGAAGGACAAATCTCAGGCGATAAACGAGATGGCCAAGCAGTACAAAGCGCTAGTCCTGGAATCAGGAATCAGGCCTGAATACCTGAAGAAACTGGAAGGGATACAAAGGGAGCCCATCCTCAGGGTGGGCTACGTAGCTGACTTCAGGAAGAGATACGGCCTGAAATGAATGTACGCCCTCGAAACCAGGGAGCACGTGGACAAGATACTCAAGAAGCTGGCACGACGGAATCCCGATCAGATGAAGGCCATAGGTAGTAAGATAGAAGAGATTCTCGAAGACCCTCATAGATTCAAGTCTATGCACTTTCCCCTCGCGGGGATGCGCAGAGTCCACCTCGGCAACTACGTGCTTCTGTACTCGGTCGACGAACAGCGAAAGACTGTGATTCTCGAGGACTATGAACATCATGACAGGGTCTACAGAAGATAAAGGGGTGAACCAGTCTGTTTCAAGACCAATCCTGAGGGCGGGCTCCACGATTTCTCCCCTTGGCGAGCATTTTCATTTCGATACCGATTCTAGCTGCGAATTTGCACCGATTCCCGTCGGGCCGCAGATATAGCTTGGAACTAGTCTTGTTAAGTAATCAGAGGATTATTCAGTCTTCTTTCCGATTTCAGGCTCGTTTCCAGCCCCCGTGGCAAAAAATCTCTTGAGTTGAAATATTCCTAAGGTGCAAGCGGTCAACGACTCCTACAAGCTTTCCTAAGGGGCTATTTGCGTGGAGAATCAGTAAGCCATTAGCCCTTTTTCCTCGAGCATCACGTGAAGATTGTTCACGGCCCTGTAAACTTCGCTTTCCTTCTTCGCTCCGGTGCAGACAAGCTTTCCCGACGTGAACAGCAGGATCACTGTTTTCGGGTCGGCCATTCTGTGTATGAGACCCGGGAATTGTTCTGGTTCGTACATCGATTTTGGTAACTGTCTAGCCGCTTCCTCTAGGCGAATCTTCCCTCCAAGGTTCACCGATGCCACCATGTTCTGTATAACTATCTCAGCCTCGTTCTTGATGGGGATTCCTCCCTTCTTCAACCTCCTGACAACCTCTTGCACGGCCTTTCTTGACTGCTCCTCCGATTTCGCACCCGTGCAGACCATCTTCCCCGAGCTGAAAATCAGAGTAGCCGTCTTTGGGCTCTTCAGTCTGAAGACCAGTCCAGGGAATCGGTCGGGATGATACTCGACGTCGACGAAGTTCTTGGTTATCAGGTTGAGGTCGACCCTCTGATTTATTGAGGCAGAAGCGACAACGTTCTCGATGCTAACTATTGCTTTCGTTTGGGGCATTATGGAGGCGTGGAGTGTCGACAGCATATATAGCATATCAACGTGGTTGGAATGGGACGATGACTTCGGGTCACGCAAAGTATGATTGGCATATGAGACGAGAAGAAGGAAGGCTGTGCTGACCAGCGTCCAAATCAGATGTTGAGTACATGAGTCACCGCTCCGGTACAAGGGGGGAGCATCTCACTTCAAGGGGTTACCTCGAATACATCGATCAAAGACTGGGTTTCTCGAGAGGAACCATTTACGACATCTGCCTAGCAGCAATGAAGTCGAAGAGTAAATCCAAGTCGGGGGTCAAGGTGACATATCGAGGAGAGACCAAACGCCAGATAGCAATGACTCCTCATCACTCTGTTCAGGTGAGCAAAGCCGTATTCTTGATAGAGTTCAAGATGGCCAAGGCGGGAAAGCAGATCGACCGCGTGGTTCAGGTCCATCTGGAGGTATAGCGCATTCCGCCAATTCTCTGACCCGGGGACGCTCGGAGAAGCACAGCAAGTGGTTTTGCGACCCATATCTGAAAGCTATAACTATGGTGCTACGACTTCATTTCCTTAGTTGTCAGATTACGCGTCAGAAGAGGAGAAACTGAGGAAGCTTTACGACCAAGCGCGCGCGCAAGGAAACAAGAAGAAGAAAAAGGAATACAAGGAAAAGATCGCCGAATTAAACCGGCTCCGCAAGTACGATCAGCGAGAAAGCGATAGCTCGAAAAGCTAGGTTTTCCTCGTACTTTTGTTACGCAAGAATCATTATCCTCAGTCGCCACTCTCATGCCTGGCTCATTGAGCTTATAGCCATCTACCCGCCCCTTCGAGAAAGGATATCTGGCGGGGAGATGAATCTGAGCGTCAAGAAGGAACGACGGAGGCAAAACAAGGCCACTGACGACTTGAGGGAAGAGGTCGAAATGCTCGAAATAAGGCTCTCTTCATTGGTCGATGTTCTCGAAGACAGGGAAATCGTCACCCATGATGAATGGAAGAGAAGAACAAAGGAAAGGCTAAGTTCGAAGTGAAGATGGCACTCTCTAAGACGTCTACGTGGTGGCGAAGCGGTGATGAATCATCAGCCGACGAGAATCTGGAGGCGTATTTCAAAGGCCTCAAGTCATCTATTTGCAAAGTCTGTGGCGTCCGCGCGACTTCAACATGCAACAAGTGTGGGGACAAATTCTGTTCAGCGCACGTAACGGACCACTCCTGTGAGCGAGCCCCTCCCGTCGCAGAGGTGAGGCCTGGGAATGTCACTTAGATAACGAGTTCCCAAGTGGCTTGTTATCCACAGGACGACGAGCGCCTGCACGGTGCGGCAAGGCCCGGCCAGGGACTTTCGTGCTAGGATAAGAATCGAACCTGTATGACAGCGAGCCCCGTTGGGCCCGCACTCGCCCGGGTTCGGTACCCGGTTTCTGCGTCGGTTCCGGGTTCCATCCATGGGTCAAACACAAACACGAGTTCGGGACCTGCTCCAATCGGCCCTTTATCTCAATGGGCTCCCAACATTGGAGCCTGTACCATCCTGGGGTGCTCGAAACCATACCTCGCGGTCTTCTCAAGGTCGAGACCTCCCTTCCTGCATACGGCCGAGACCGCCTCCAGCATCACCCTCCCTCCCAGCGCAATAAGCGCGGCTGTACCGTACCTAGACAGAGTGCCTCCGCTGCTATCCCTCAAAGCATTCCTCGCGGCAACCTTGGCCAAGTGGCGATACGACGCGTAGTAAACGGCGAGCTGGGATTCATCCAGTATCTTCGAGCCAAAAGCCCGACCCTTCATCATTCCAAGAGGTACGTTCTGCATCGGCGTCACTGTGAACTCGAACGGCCTGCCGTCGTCCAGTCTTGAGTTGCTCAGCCAGTTTATCAGCGCCACAGTCTCCCAGTTGTCCTCGGGCGTCTCGCCCATCTGGCCCACCTGAACCGTAAAGGCCGGCCTCCAGTAGTACTTGTTCATCGCATACACTCCTTGCCAGACTATTTCGGGCCAGGAACCGTCTGGTCCCATCCTTAGGGGGAGGGTCTTGTTCGGCATGTGCGTCTTTGCGAGCTTCTCGCTGCCCGTTTCTATCCCTACCTGCAATCCTATCCAGTTGGAAGGTCCTGCTCTTCCAATCTCAGACAACTCCCTCACGAGGTCTGGGTAGGCAGCAGGTATGGAAATCCTTCCATGTGTAGGGTTGGTCTGTTCGATCCCCCTTACCGACATGACCGCTCTGAAGAGGCCAACTAAGGCATCGAAGTTCGGCTCGAAGTTCCTGCCGTGCTGGTACGCGAAGACCTCATCGGTGTGGAGCCAAGCGTTCGTGAATCCCCCCTGCCTGACGTTCACCTCGATCTCTTTCTGGATTTTCTCGTAAGGATAATACCGCAGGGGCCTGAGAGTCACCTCGCAGAAGTCGCAGCCTATCCCGCAACCCCTCATTATCTCGACCAGCGACTTCGTGGTCGGTCTTCTTATCTCAGGTATCTCCTCGAGCGTTGGAGCTTGTTTGGAGAATTTCGCCCTCGTCAGGAACTTCCCGTGCCCCACCCAGGACTTGTGGAAGCTCGGGTCGAAGGTCTGAAAGCCCTGGAAGAGGTCAAGGCCCTGACTACCACTGGGAGGTCCGTTTGCTATCTCCTCGAAAAGCTCGCACGCGATGTCGTCCGCCTCTCCTTGGAACGCGTAATCTATGCCGAGCCTGTCAAGCTCGTCCGGCATGATGGTGAACTCCCACACGCCGGGACCACCTATGACCAGCTTCGCCTTTGACCCGGCCCTAGCTCTCGCCTTGTTTATCTTGGATATCAACTCCTCGAACTCCCTCCTGACCCACGCCATGGGGTCAGGGGAGCCGAAGAGCGCGGCGTAGGACATTGTGAGGCCTCCGAGCCCCAGGGGATCCATGGTGCCGACGGCTATTACCTCGGTCTCTCGGTTGATGAACCTCTCCAGATGGTCCTCGTGGGGGACGGCCACTTCTCTCTCGGAGAACTCCTTCAACAGCGCACCCTCCAACTTTCTTATGGAGTATGGAGCAAGGCCACTCTGACCGTCCGGGAGGACCGGAGGAGCGTTGCCCTTCAGGAAAGAGTAGACCGGTCTCGGGAGCCTGTTTACTGGCGCAGACGGCAGGAAATCCAGGAGCGGGAAATTTCTGTAGTTGCGCGTGAGCGTTGTATCAGAGACCAGGAGGAATCTTTGGTGCGGCATGGTCAATCGACCGGGCCAGTGCCCTCACTCCGCTCCCTTGATGAGGAAGTATGGGTTCTTCCCTCCTGTCTCAAGGTAGATGACCCTGTTGGAGAACTGCCTGAGTTCCTCGATTCTCTCTCTGGAGACATTAGCCATCTCTCCGAGCGTTGCGTAGAGCCGGTGGGTCTTCATCACCTCCTTCGGAAACTTCCAGAAGTCCTTGAGATACGTGGGCATCATATTGAAGATGAACTTTTCAGAGTTGGTCACCAACTCCTGCTTGAAATCTTTCAACTTCCCTCCGGCATCGCCCCTCAGTTTTCCTTTGATCCACTTCAAGACGTAGAACGAATAGTTGCCGTAGAACTGGAGCATCTGCACGATTGCAGGGTTGACCTTCGTCTTCATGACTGGCGTCGAGACGTCGTACCTGCTCCAGTCGAGCGTGAAGAGCCTGTCGTTCTTCAGCGCGTCGTCGAAGATCCTCGTGCCAGGCAGAGGAGTGTAGATCGTGAATTGGACCGCGTCTGCTCCGTTGTCAGCGAGTTCGTGGGAGAATCTCACCGTCGTGTACATGTCCTTGAAGCTCTCGTAGGGCGCCCCGAGCATCATTCCGACGAGAACGACAACGCCGTTCTCGCTCAGAATCTTCACGGCGTTGACCGACTGGGACGTGATGAGACTCTTGTGCATCATCTTGAGAGTCTCCGGGCTCCCGGACTCTACACCTAGGAAGGCGAAACGCATTCCTGCCTCCGCACCTCTCCTTATCAGCTCGGGGTTCTTCGCCGTTACATCTGCCCTCATCTGGACAAGCCACTTGAACCTGTCGTAGCCTCTTTCTATCATGTCATTGAAGAGGGCCATCCTCTGGTCGACGTTTGGATAGACGACGAAGATGTCGTCCGTGAAGAATATCCAGTCGTAGCCCCACCTCTTCACTAACTCGAGCTCCATGAGTATCCTCTTGTTCGACTTGTTCCTCCACTTGTGACCCCAGGTCGGGGTGACGGAACAGAAGTCGCACGCATAGGGGCAGCCTCTGGCTGTCTCAAGACAGGCTACGCTACCCTTGCCGAGCACTCTGAACGTGTAAGGCTCTTTCTTGACGAGGTGCAGGGCGGGGAACGGCAACGTGTCCAGGTCCGGTATGAGCGCCCTGGGCATGGTCTGCGCAATGCTAGTCGCCCCCTCCTGCTTTCTGTTGAAGACTATCCCAGGTATATTGTCGAACCTTCCTGCATCTCGTAGTGCTTCGGCTATTTCGATAATGGTCTGGTCTCCCTCTCCGAGTGCGACCACATCGAAGCCGTTCCTGAGGAGCTCGTAAGGAACGAAGGTCGCGTGGTGGCCTCCAGCGACGAGCAGTGTGTCCTCCTTTTCCTCTTTCACCATCCTCGCAATCTCCGTCGAGGTTACATGGGCCGCCGTCGCGTGGATTGTCAGTCCGACGACGTCGGGATTGAACCTCAGCGTCTCTCTTACGGCATCCTCAACCGTCTTCTCCTCGTCAGCCTCCATGTCGATGATCTTGACTTGGGAATCGTCAAGCGTCAGGAGGGAGCCCGCGAGCTGGAGCAGACCTAGGGGAGCGGGCAGGAAGCCGAATTTCGTGAGATAGGCGCTCCCGCCCGGGTTCGAAGGGCGTATGAGGACCGTCTTCATGCTCGGTACACCTGCGCCTCATCCCGTCGACCGGGACATCTCCTCCTGGAGCTTCACAAGGAGACTTCGGAGCGCATCTTGCTCGTCCGCCGTGAACGTCTGGAGGGCCTTCTGCATGAATTCCCCATACCTGCTGGCCACTCTTTCGTGCATCTCCTTCCCCTTGGAGGTGAGTTCGATGATTGTTGTCCTCCTGTCTCCTTTGCGCCCCATCCTCCTGATGAGCCCCTTTGACTCGAGCCTGTCTATTATCCCGGTGATGTTCGCCGGAGTAACCTGCATGTCGTCACTTATTCTCCTCATGAGCGTCGGACCACATTTTGCGACCACTCTCAACGCATGGAACTGAGGTTGCGTCAGCCCTTCCTCTGAAAGCATCGCTGTTATGCTGCGCTGCACCGTCTTGTACGTCGCTATGATCGCGTTGTACGTGCCGTTGCGTTGCTCAGCCAGCTCTGCTTGTTTGGGCACGGGTTGCTCGTAATCAGTCAAAGTATAAATAGTTAATGCCTTTACTGTGCCGCCATTAATTTGAATGCATCTAGCGTCGGTTCTGAAATGATCACCTTCAGTGGTACACGAGGACCAGTGGAAGCCTATCTCTCCAGGCCTGAGACGAGCGAGCCTAGACCCGCGATTGTCGTGATACACGAAGTATGGGGGCTGGTAGACCACACCAAAGACGTGGCCAACAGATTCGCCAGGGAGGGATATGTCGCACTCGCGCCGGACCTCTTCTCCTCAGACCCTGAGTTGGCTTCGCTGCTCACTCCTCAGAACATTGGCATCGCGATGGGCTTCATGCAGAAACTCCCTGCTGAGAGGAGAGCAGACATGGCGTACGTGCAACGGGAGTTGGCAAGAGAACCGGCAGGGACGAGAGATGTAGCGCAGAAGGTGATGGGCAGGTTGTTCGGAGGAATGCCGAAGGACGCCCTGACAAGGGAGGCGGTGAAAGCGGTCGAATACCTGAACTCGCAAAAATACGTCAAGAAAGACTCGATAGGCACGGTGGGTTTCTGCTTCGGAGGAGGCGTCTCGATAAACATAGCCTGCCACACCAAGACGGCAGCGTGTGTAATCTTCTACGGTGAGAATCCCACACCGATAGAACTCATCGAGAGCATCCAGTGCCCGGTCTTGGGGCTCTATGGAGGCGAAGACATGCGAATCAACTCAAGCCTGGACAAGCTCGTCGCTGCGATGGCGCACTACAAGAAGGACTTTCAGATGAAGTTCTACCCTGGAGCGCCGCACGCTTTCTTCAACGATACGAACAAGACAACTTACAGGGAGGAAGCCGCAAAAGATGCGTGGGATTGGGCGCTCCGTTTCTTCACGCATTCGTTACATTTGGCTAGTGGGTCGGGGAAATCAACCCCTACTTGATTGGACCAGAGGTGTAACCTGAACGGTCGACTACAAGTGGATTGCCCTCTCCAACACAACACTCGGCGTACTCATGGCTTCTGTAAACGGGACTATCACACTCATCTCGCTACCTGCAATCTTCAACGGGATTAACATCAGTCCTCTGACATCATTCCAGTACCTGCTCTGGATACTCTTTGGTTACAACGTCGTAACCGCAACCTTGCTCGTATCGTTCGGCCGCATATCAGACATGTATGGGAGGGTGAAGCTGTACAATCTGGGCTTTGCTATTTTTACTGCCGGCTCGGTCTTGCTGTACCTGACCCCCAACATCGGCGACGCGGGGGCACTCGAACTCATCTTCTTCAGGATCGTCCAGGGGATAGGAGGCGCCTTCCTCTTTGCTAACAGCGCGGCCATAATTACAGACGCCTTTCCCCACAATGAACGAGGGAAGGCGTTGGGGATAAACCAGGTCGCCGCCCTCGCCGGCTCGCTCCTCGGGCTGATCGCGGGAGGCATCCTGGCGGCCCTGAATTGGCGCTATGTCTTCCTTGTGAGCGTACCCGTAGGGATAGTCGGGACCGGGTGGTCTTACTTGAAGCTCAAGGAACAAGGAGCGATAAGGAAGAACCAGAAATTGGATGTGTGGGGGAACGCAACGTTCGGCGTTGGTCTCACCTTGATTCTCATAGCAGTGACATACGGATTGATCCCGTACGGAAGCTCGCAGATGGGTTGGTCCGACCCGTGGGTGATAGGGGGACTCATCGGTGGCGTCGCGCTCTTGATCGCATTCCCATTTATCGAGAGCCGAGTACCGGACCCCATGTTCAGGCTGAGTTTGTTCAGAAACAGGATGTTCAGCGCAGCAAACTTTGCTGGCATTCTGGGGGCGGTTGGTCGAGGGGGCGTCATGATAATGCTCATCATCCTGCTTCAGGGGATATGGCTTCCTCTCCACGGGTACAGTTTCGCCTCGACGCCCTTCTGGTCAGGCATCTACATGCTCCCGATGATGGCAGGCTTCATGATCATGGGGCCTTTGAGTGGTTATCTTTCCGACAGGTACGGCGCAAGAGGATTCTCGACGCTCGGGATGTTAATAGTAGGATTGACCTTCGTGGCTCTGTCCTTCCTCCCCTACAACTTCGATTTTCTGCCGTTCGCAATGATTCTGTTCGTGATGGGCCTTGGGAGCGGCATGTTCGCTTCTCCCAACACTGCTTCGATCATGAATTCAGTTCCGTCGGAGCACAGGGGAGCCGCTTCAGGGATGAGAGCGACGCTACAGAATACAGGACAGACCATGAGCCTGGCTCTCTTCTTCACCATAGTCATAGCCGCTCTCACCAGCAGTCTTCCTGGTGCCCTTTCGACGGCCCTGACCAACGCGGGTGCGCCACAGTTAGTGCAGGCATTCAACAGTATCCCGCCGACCGGGGCTCTGTTCGCCGCTTTCCTGGGATACAATCCGATAGGGTCGATTCTGAGCTCGCCCCAACTGGCTCCGGTGGTCAACCAGATTCCACAGAGCACAATCAGTATTCTCGAGGGGAACACCTTCTTTCCGAACGCTATAGCACCCGCCTTCATGTCTGCGTTGCAGCTCTCGTTTTACATAGGAGCGGCTCTGTCGTTCGGAGCCGCCGTGGCTTCGCTACTACGTGGTCAGAGGTACATTTACGAGGTGGAACAGGCACGAGAGTCAGCTGAGGTGAAAGTTGAGGTTCCGGTCCCGTTGACCCGCCAAGACGGCTCGGCGAATCGAAGCAATACCAACTTTGGTTCCGACAAATTGGATCCCGACCCAGTGCAAAATTACAAGCCACAGTCTGGCGGCGCCGAAGTCACCGCTGAGGGTAGCGCGGTGCGCACCGCCGACAAGGTCTCGGAGAAGGACGAGGAGGAATAGGTCTCTTTGGAAGGTACAAGAGCTCCAGGGCCGGAAGGTAGGTCACGATGCCCGTTGGGAGCCGTTCCTGCTCGTCTTCTTCAAGACGTAGTCGAAGAACCTTTGAGTTACGCACTCGGCCGAGGTCCACTCGGCGCGCAACCTCGTCTTCTTCTCGACGCTGCGGAGCGCCGACAAGAGGGGACGATTCAACTCCTTGGCACTCGCCCCATACATCTCGGCTTCGACCACGAATTCGTCCGCACTCCCCGCCAGCTTGACCGTTCCGTCAATGATTAGCGCCTCGAGGGCGGGCCCGCGTGGGCTCGCGAAGGGGTGTCGGCCCGGGCCATCGCCCTTCCTCCCTCGGCTGTGTCGTCAGCGTTCAAATACCATCACGGAAGAATCAGCCGCGTCCTTGCACGCGCAGGCGACTGAGACTCCGAGGCATCAGCATCCTGGGAGGGCGCGGGCTGGCACAGGACGGTGAGCCTGGACGGCGATTTCGACAGACACATTCCTCCTCGTCGTCTCGGCAATCATCTTCATAGGCTTCGCAGGTAACTGGCTTCTCAAGCGGAAGGGCATACCTGAGACACTCTTTCTCATCGCAGCCGGCATAGCAAGCCGCTGGTTCGGTGTGCTGCCGGCCCCCACCATCGACGCGCTGCTCCCTCTCCTCTCTCAGGTGACCCTGGCGATGGTGGTCTTCGACATCGGCATGAGCATGAGGGTGAAGGAGGTCCTTTCCGAGGGGAGGTCAGCGGTCCTCCGTTCCTCTCTGTACATGGTCTTCTCGATCATAATGATGACCGTCCTGCTAACCACGGTCTTCCACTGGGGCATCTACCAGGCGCTCTTCCTGGGCTCCGTAGTGGGCGGGGACGTTACGATGGTGGTGGTCCCCTACCTGGCGAAGCGGGTGTCGAGCTCTGAACTCGTCTCGAACCTGGCCCTGGAATCTGTGTACGACTCGCTGGTCCTGATCATCCTGTTCTTCGTCCTGCTCAACGGCTACACCCAGGGCGCGCCGCTCAACCTGCAGGGGCTCTCGACGATTTCTGTGGGCTTCTTCGCGCAGGTCTCGATCGGCCTGGTGGGAGGAATCGTGTTTGCGCTGGTCTGGCTCAGGGTGGCAAGATACCTGGGCCATTCGGACTTCTTCTACATCGCCACAGTCGGCTACGTCCTTCTCACTTTCGTGTCGGTGGACGAACTCGGAGGGAGCGGCGTGATGGCAGTGCTCGCGGTTGGGCTGATGCTGAAGAACTTCGCAGAGCTCCCCCCATGGCTGGGCCTTTCGTCTTCCCTTCCGGCGACATCGTTGAACTACGTGACCGCCCTCCAGACGGAGATATCCTTCTTCCTGAGGACGTTCTTCCTCTTCTTCCTCGGGTTCTCGGTGCAGGTCGGCAGCCTGGCCAGCCCCGAGGTCGTCGCGATCTCGCTGGCAGTGGTTGGGATCCTCGTTGTCTCAAGGCTCCTCAGCACGGAGGCGGTAGACAGAAGCAAGAGTAAGAAAGACAGGAGGTTCATCGAAACGATGATCGCGGAAGGGCTGACGCCTGCCCTCCTGGCCACTATCCTCGTTGCCTCCTCGGTCACGGGGTCGGATGTAATCCTCTCTATAACTGCCTTCGTAATCGTTGTCACGAACATAATCTCGACAGCGGGCGTGAGGTTCACAGTGGGGGCGGAGGAAGGGTTCGACATGGAATCCCTCCGTGCGACTGCTCCGCTCGCAAAGGAACTGGGTTCCATGACGGAGGGGCTCGACCCGGCCCAGATGGAAAAATGGGTGACGACGATAGAACAGGACGCGAGGGATGCGGCGCCGGCTGGCGTCAAAGACAGAATCGGGCTCCCGAGAACATTTCAGGGGTCAGGTGGGCAGTCAGTAAAGGAAGTGAAGCTGTCGAGGAGTGCCCTCCCATACCTTATCGGTGCGATAGAAAGGAAAAAGCATTCCATGCCTAGGGGAATCAGGGCATACTTCGAGGCACTAGAGGAACGGCTGGCGAAGGCGAACAGGGACAAATGAAATTCGGAGAGGGTTAGGAAGGAGCCTCATTCAACCGGGTTGGCGGTCTTCCTCTCAGGCTCCCAATTCTAGGCAGGTCCAGTCCGAGGCATGAAGGTGAATGACCCACGTGCGGACGACATGAGCTTTGGCGCTATGGCTCAGGCGGAATGGCGCGTTTGAACCTTCCAGCTTGGGCCGCGCCACGGGGGGCCCTCCCCCTCGCGAAGAAGTAAGACAGGACCAGTGCAGTGGTGAACAACGCGACTGAAACATACTCGGCTGGGAATTCAGGAATCCCGCCCGACCCCGACGTCGTCTGTCCTGAGATTGTCGTTTGAGAGACAGACGAATACGCATAGGTCGTCGTGTTTCCGCCCGTCGTGACGGAGAGGGAGGGATAAGACGAACTCGCGACGGTGATGGGGTCGAACGACAGCCTGGAGGCTGTCCCGACTTGGACAGGAACCTCCGGATAGGTTATGCTCGTCGTGCGGCCACCACTCGTGACGTTGATTGTGAGTTGGAAGGTACCGGCGCTGGTCCCATTGACGAAGAGCGTGTACGGGGTGTTTGCACCCGAAATAGAGGCGTACTGCACGCCGTTTTGGTCGATGAAGGTCCCGCCCGGAATGTCCTCGCTGACGGTCCCGTTGCCCCCGTTCCACCCCAGGACGTTCCCGCTCTGGTCGACGATTTCTAGGTTGGCATTAGAGTGAATCGTGACATCTGTCTTGTCATCAATGTGGAGGGTGGCGGATGAGGGATGCACGAACTTGCTGGGGTCCATCGGGGAGCCGGTGACGATACTCCAGATGATGTCCTGCGAGAGCGTGTTACCCGGAAGCCTGCCATGTGAAGCGGCTCCTCCGCCATCGTCGGGGCCGATGAAGTACTTAGCACTCGCCGCGGTATTATTGGCACCCCAGAGAGGGACTGTGCCGTCGCCGTCCCCGAAGATTGGTATGAGCGTGACGTTGACGTCGTTAAGGGTGACGTACGAATGCGACGCCATCTCCTTGATTGTCGGAGCCGCGATGGTGTAACCTGTAAGGGTCTGTGTTCCGTACCCGATTATCGTGTACAGCTTCATACTGCCTGGAAAGCGCGGGCTGTCCGGTGTCCCAATCAGGGAGTTGAACGCGGTCATCGCGTCGAGCATAGCCGAATTGAGGTACCACCAGGCGTACCCATAGGAGCTCTTGTAGGTGATGTCGTAAGTCGTGCCGAGCGAAAGAAATCCGTTCGCGGTGTGGATGAACGGCGTCTTCGGCAGCAGCTCATACCCCCCGGCCCAGTTTTGCATCATCGTCTTGAAGTCCTTGAGGTTTGCGAAGATGTTGTCGAAGGCGTACCCTTCAGTTAATCCGTAGAACACCTTCGGGGAGCCAAAGAACGGAGTCCCCACGGTGATGATGCTCGCGACCTTGGCTGCCCTGCTCGGGCTTGAGTTGACGTACCCGGTTGCGATGAGTCCTCCCATGCTGTGCGCTATTATCACGACTTGCTGGGAGCCGTTCGTGACCCTCGCTTGGTTGATCAGGGCGTCCAACTGGTCGAGGTGGGCCCCGTTGTCGAGCCTCCAATCGTATGGGAAGAGGAAGAGGCTCTGGCCCAAGACGTACCCTTTGCCGGTAAGGAAGCTCTCAAGGCCTCCGTAGAAGTTGAGATCCTTGACCCCCAGGTCGAGGATGTTTGTCGGATAGATGTACACGTTTGCCAGAGGGGTTCCGTCGTCGTTGAGCGCGAGGTCGCTGAAGTGGTAACCCGGTGTGGGTACCAGTGGCCAGACTTCGTGGCAGCCTATGTATCCGCAACCTCCTCCGCTCGCACTGGACTGCAGCTCACTCCCTCCGATTCCAGGGATGAGAATTATGGGCAGCGGTTTTGTGGAGCTCGTTGTCGTTTCTATGGTGGTGGAAGTCGTAGTTGGCGTCCCTCCCCCGGCCGTCACCTGCACGATTACGCTCGCAGTCGCGTTGAACCCGTTGTTGGAGGCAATGACCGTGAAGTTCCAGGTGCCTGCGAAGGACGAGTCAGACATGGTCGCATTGTAAGTGAACGCGCCCTGGGCAGTTGGGTAGATGGTGTCGGAATAGTTCAGCACGCCATTCCTGAGGGCGCGCAGGTCCAGACCGGAAAGGGCCGGGGCCACCGTTCCGGAAAGCGTGACTGAGCCGGGAGCGCTGACGACATCCGCACTCGAGGTGACCGACAGGGTGGGCTTTATCGTCACATCGACGCTGATGTCGAGCGGGCACGGATTGTAACAGTCGGTGACCTCCCAGGGGGCTGGGCACCCTCTCAGAGACCCGCAGTCTGCGTCGAACTCTATCGTGGTCCTGATGCTCGTGACGCCCGATCCTGTCGGCTGCAAGGAAGCGGTCAGGGGACCCATCGAAGTGACGGTGGGGCTCGCGGTGGTCGCGTTCACGCTGGCGTTCTGCGTCGAGTTCTCGCCGTCAGAGGCAATCATCTGGACGCTGAGGTAGGCTGAAATGCCAGAGTAGCTGGCATTGCAGCAGAGGGGATTCCCGGCTGACGAGGCTTGGACGGACAAGGTCGAGCCTGAATCCATCACATACGAGAACGTGTAGTAGTGGCTGGTGTCCTGTCCTGACATGTTGCTGCCTATGAACGTGGCCCCGGAGACGCTGAACGTGATCGGGTTTATCGTCGTCGACGGCGCTGACTGGGCCTGGGCCAGGCTACCGCGAGGGAGTAGGGAGACGGAACTGCCTGTCAACAGAAACGCAAGAAGGACCGAGAATCCTATCCGCGCCCTTCTTCCGAGTCTCATTTGACCTTCACCAGTCCGGGCATCTTCGAATTGAAAAGCGCGGCGAGCTTGTCACAGACTTCGTCCCCAAACTCCCCGTTGTAATCACCATAACCGCCGAGGAGACCGAGCTTCACCTCCTTCCCTGACGAAAGGGCGAAGCGGACGGAACCCTGGCCATACCACGTCCCCGGCTTCTTCAGCTCGATCGAAGAAATCGCTTCGACCGGAATATCGATGAGCCCTTTCTCCTGGTCTAGCGAGTCGAAAGACGGCCGGGCTTCCTCGACGAAGGGCGTCACCTTGACCCCGAAGCTCCCGAAGAGCGCTCCCCCGCTTGGAGTCCAACTTGCCGAATTCGTCGTCTTGACGGGGGTTATGATCACCCGCTTGTCCGTGAGATAGACTGCATAGCCTTGCTTCCAGCTCAGACCCCTTCTGGTAGCGATCGCGGAGCTCGCTATCCCCCCTGCGAACTCCTCGGGCACCCATGAGCCACGGCCCTGACGGCTATTTAACGGACATGGAGTTGGAATCAATCG
This sequence comes from uncultured Nitrosopumilales archaeon, assembly GCA_964476175.1. Lineage (GTDB taxonomy): Archaea > Thermoproteota > Nitrososphaeria > Nitrososphaerales > Gagatemarchaeaceae > DATFYP01. Next base: position 3,859 of record CAYYYU010000054.1, on the reverse strand, counting down.
TCTTCGCGGGGTCGGAGTAGAATCGACGGCGGGCCGCTGGCCGAAAGCTGGGCCATGGCATCCATGAGACGATGAACGGCAAGGATAAGTCGCTCTCGCTCCGGCCTTGGGCCAGGATGGGACGAGAGAGCAGGCGGAAGGTGCGCGGCCTCTTCACGGCCCTCATCACTCCTTTCGACGATCAGGGGCGGGTGGACGCCGACAGGTTGACTGCCTTGGTCCGCTTCCAGGTATCAAAGGGGACGGAAGGCATCTATCCCTGCGGCAGCACGGGCCTCGGTCCCATGCTCAGCCTCGAGGAGAGGAAGGCGGTCGCCGAGACCGTGGTGAATGCCTCCGGAGGGAAGATTCCGGTGGTTGTCCAGGTCGGATGTGCGGACACGGCTTCGACTGTGGAGCTGGCGAAGCACGCTGAAAAGGCAGGGGCCGACGCTGTGGCGAGCCTCACCCCCTACTACTACAAGCCGGGTGAAAGGGCAGTGATGAAGCACTTCGAAGCGGTCTCCAAGTCGGTGAGCGTCCCTCTCTTCGCCTACAATATCCCGCAGTTCACGGGAAACAATCTCCCGGCCGGCGCAGTGGCAGCCATGGCCAAGGACGGCACGCTAGCCGGGATCAAGGACTCGTCGCGAGACCTCTTGCAGCTCCTCGACCTCCTAGATGCGGTCCCGAACGAATTCGTTGTCATGAACGGGACCGAGGAGTACGGCCTTTTCGCCATCATGTCGGGGGCCAACGGCCTGGTCTCGGGCGGGGCGAGTGCCCTCCCGGAGCTCTTCAAGTCGCTCGTCGCAGCCCAGAGGAAAGGAGACTACGGCGCAGCCCTGGCTGCGCAGAAGACGGTCCTGAAGGTAAAGGACCTGGTCAGGCCGAGCCCGATATCTGCCTACTACGAGATTCTACGCGTAAGAGGCATCGACTGCGGGAGACCGCGGGCGCCCTTCCTCCCCATGGAAACTGGCGACGCCGACCGTACCCTCAGGGGGTTGAAGGCATTAGGGCTCATCTAGCGGGTGCACTCAAGAGCTCTTTGTATCGAAAGCAGCCGGTGACGTGGTCGTTGACCATCCCGGTGGCCTGCATGTGGGCGTAGCAGATCGTCGGCCCGACGAACCTGAACCCGCGCTTCAGTAGGTCCTCGCTCATTGCTTTTGACTCGAGGGTTGCCGCGGGGATATCCTTCAAGCTGCGCCAGCGGTTGACCTTGGTCCTGCCCCCTACAAACCGCCAGAGGTAGGAGTCAAAGCTTCCGAACTCGCGTTGGGCAGCAAGGAACGCCTTCGCGTTCTGAATCGCCGACTCGATCTTCAGTCGGTTTCTGATTATCCCCGCCTCGTCCAGAAGGCGTTTCACCTTGCTCTGGTCGTAGCGCGAGACCTTCTCCGGGTCGAAGCCGTCGAACGCCCGCCTGAAGTTCTCCCGCTTCCGCAGTATCGTTCCCCAGCTCAGCCCTGCCTGGGCCCCCTCAAGGACCAAGAACTCGAACAGCACGCGGTCGTCGTGGACCGGAACGCCCCATTCTTTGTCGTGGTACTCGAGATAGAGCGGGTCTTCCAGCGAGGTCCACCCGCATCTCGTAAACCTACTCACACCAGTCCCGTCGGATGCCCCGCTAAATCCAGTCCCTTATCCCGACGACCAGACAAGAAAGCGTATCTACCCGGGGGACACATTCAGCGCCCGTGCCGACCTGTCCCAAGTGCGGCAAGCTGATAAGCGATAAGAAGTACAAGAGGCACCTAGCACGCTGCGGGCAGACTCACAGACACGGCCCGGCGCCGATTCAACATCCAGAGAATTTCTACATGAACGTATGAGAAGACGCCTGAGCGTCCCATAGGTCCTCGCGTCGGCCTGTCGCAAATTAAATAACTGATGGGGGCGGGGGTCGTTCAAGCGCCCTGGTAGTATAGTGGGTTGATCCCATACAGAGGTCAGTATGCTGCCCTGTCAACAACATCGTGCTCGGCAGAGCGGCGGCGACCCGGGTTCGAAATCAGTGCGACGAAAATCCCGGCCAGGGCGCCTGCGTTTCAATTTCGACTCCCATCCGTTAAATAAGAGCGGCCCTCCCTTTTCCATGGGCCGCGACATCCACGGCTACGAGGGGAGGGTGAGGCAGTACCTCTCCCTGATCGAGAGGTCGGACATCCCCGACGAGGACAAGAAGGCCCTGGTGGGGTTCAGCGAGGTCCTCAGGGCCCAGGGGCTCACCCTGGGGAGGGTGATGAAGTACCTCTACCACCTCCGGGTCTGTGCCGTCAGCGTGGGAGGCCTCTCCGGGGCTCCCAGCCTGGTCGGGGCGGACGCGAACGCGGTGACGAAGCTCGCCGCCTGGATCAACGCCTCTCCGAGGTTCAAGCCTGAGACGAGGAAGGACTTCAGCGTCGTCCTGAAGAGGTTCTTCCAGTGGCTTCGTGCTCCCCCCGAGGAGTACCCGAGGTGGAGGAGGAAGCACGTCTACCCGCCGGAGGTGGAGGACCTCACTGCGACCCTGAAGAAGAAGGACATGATCCTCCCATCCAACCTCTTCACCCCCGAGGACGTCGGCTCCCTCCTCTCCGCCTGCGAGCACCCCATGCTGAGCGCCTTCGTGGCGTTCATGGACGAGGTCGGCCCGAGGGAGGGGGAGGCCCTCTCGATGACCGTCGGGAGCGTCGAGTTCAACGGGACGGACGTGATTTGCACGCTCCGGGGGAAGACTGGGGAGAGGCAGATCTACATGGTGAAGAGCGTGTCGATGCTCTCGCGGTGGCTCGACCTGCACCCCTTCAAGGCGGAGCCGGATGCCGCCTTGTGGCTGAACCTGAGCAACCGAAGGCGCCACGAGCCCTGGAACTGCCGCGCCTGCGAGTGCGCCCTGGAAAGCCTCGCCAGGAAGGCGGGGGTCAGGAAGAGGGTCTACCCGTACCTGTTCAGGCACTCGGCGGCGACGAGGGACGCCAGGCTGGGGTTCACCGAGTCCCAGCTCTGCTTGAAGTACGGCTGGGTGCTGGGGTCGAGGATGCCGAGGATCTACCTGCACTTGGCAGGGACCGACCTGAGGCGGAAGATAATGGAGGTCTACGGGGGGACGGAGGTCGACAGGCCGAAGCCGCAGACCCTGAAGTGCCCCCGGTGCTCGGCGGCGAACCATCCGGGGCAGAACTACTGCTTCACGTGCGGGTCGCCGCTGGAGCCCGCGCCCAAGACCGTTGAGCTGGAGGAGATGAAGAAGGAGCTGGGCGAAATCAGGGCGACCCTGCAGGCCCTTCTCTCTCGGAAGACCTGAGCCTCGCCTGGAGGGACTCCACCCTGCTCAGCAGCCCTTCGAGCACGGACCTTGGCACCTCAACGGTTTCGCCGTCGTTTTCACCTTTTTTCATGGTCGTCCGGTGGCCGACAGGATTTAACGAAAACTAAATCCCGACGACCAGGCTCGGCAGGACCTTCAGCCAGGCTCTCTTCACGTCGTCAGGCGTGAAGGGCTGGGCAGAATCGTACTGCTTCAGCAGGGCGTAATCACTGCCTGCAGCCGCCCTGAACAGCTCCTTGATGTCGGAGAGGTCGAACCTGACGAACTTCGCGGTTCTGACCGTTCTACGGAAGTCCCGGTGGAATTCGGAGACGCCAGCGCAGCCCAGGAGGAGGTCGTCCGGAGACTTCGGGCCCGCCAGTTCTTCCAAGATCCCGGAGAGTTCGTCGGTCACGTAGACGACCCGCGCGCCGCCGACCGACACCTTCGTCGGTTTCACGCCCTGGTCCATGTACTTGACCTTCAACCCGACGGAGGCGCTGACCCTGACCCCGTGGAGATAGAGGATTGCTGCCGCCTTGAGAGGGGCGCCTGGTTCTCCTGCTGTGAGAAGCCGCTTCAGGT
>CAYYYU010000053.1:0-9670 GCA_964476175.1 uncultured Nitrosopumilales archaeon | reverse complement strand
GTATGTAAACGCTACAAAGACCATGACCATTCCTACCACCAACTGACCCTGCGCTCCGATGTTCCAGAGACCTGCTTTCAGGGCGAGCCCAATTCCCATCGCCATCGTGTAGAACACTGCAAACCTGACGAAGATCTGCTCGACCCCACTGGATGTCGTGATAGGATTCAGAAAAAGAGTGGACAGGGCGACTTCGATGTTACCGCCGGCATACGCCACCACCGCCAGCCCGGCAATCACGCCGAGCATCACAGCGGCGGCGTTGTACGCCGTTACGCGTAGCCATCGAAGGCCCTGCGTGTCGCTCGCACCTTTACGGTAGACTTGATAGCGGTGGTAGGTAGTTGAACTGCGCAGCTGTGTTTCCGGTCGGTGCACCACCGCCGGACGGCACTACGAGGCTTGAATCTGCGCAACTGGCGTCACTGGTATTGTCGAAGCAGAACGGGTGGCCCGTTGACGGATTGGTCTTGAAGTACAAGATAATTGAACCCAGAGTGATGTCATTCTGCAACGCCTTCCCCGCTGCCTTCACGTTAGCCGGAAGGTTGGGTCCGGGCTGGACTTGGACTATCCCGGATTGCATATTGGCTGTAAGGAAGCCCCAGGAATAGTTGTGTGTAACGTAGTCGATGAGTACTTTGTTGAATAGTGCGGCCCAGTTGACGACTATCGAACCCAGCAGGACTCTATTGTCCGCGGGGACAACCGCTGTTAGGTTCGTGTAGACATTCGTCGCCCAGACCTGGGTTGTTGTTGGTTGTGCCATTGCTGCCCCGAGGACCCCGACATCGATTCCATCTCCAGACGAGAAGACAACATCTGCTCCGTTGGTATAGTCGCTAGTTGCGTCGGTTTGGGCTCCTGCTGAATCTGACCAGGCGAACGTCTCGAACTTGTTGAAGAACGTGGGAGTACTGGCGCTGGTGTACAGAACACCGGCCTTGAACCCCTCGTGACCGCCCCAGATCGATGGGACGAAACCGCCGCCTACGAGGCCGAATTTGTGGGTTTGGCTAATCATGCCTGCTATCGCTCCAAGGACGAAGCCGCCTCCGCTGATATCCAACCAAATCCTGTAAACGTTGGAGTAGTTGGCCGCCGTGCAGTCAACGCAGACGAACACTGTGTGCGGATACTGAGGAGCTATTGTGTTTGCCATGACCTGATACTGGACCCCTTGCAGGAAGATTACGCCGTAGCCTTGAGACGCCCACTGCTGTGCGACCGGCTGCGCATCTGTACCCGAGACTTTGTTCTCAGAGAAGCTGAGTGTGAAGCCGTACTGCGACTGAAGCGTCTTTAGTTCCGCTTCGGCTTGATAGTTCCACGAATTGTCCGCCGGGGTAATTGGTTCAATCAGCCCCACCTTAAGGGCAGCAAGACCAGTTGCTACAGCAGTACCTGACATCGTTGTGGTCACTGTGTTGTTGACCGTCGTTGTTGCGGTTGAAGGGGTTCCACTTGTCGGTGGATACAAGAAAGCGTACCCCGCCACTCCGATTAGGATAATGATGATGACGATGAGAGCACCTACGAGCGCTGTTATTCCATTTCTTTTCGTACCGTACATCGGGTCTGAAAGCGACTTTGTGGTTATTTAAGGTCGATTGCTTAGCGATTAGGTCTAGCTCAGTTTTGCCTTGACGCAGTCGAAGAGCTGGGTCACTATCTTCTTGATGTTCCCCTCGATCAACGGCTTCGCCAGACTTCCCAGGGGCCCGCTGATGTTCACGTTCGCGTCCCAGTTGAGGTCCGACTCCGCACCGACTGCGGTGATCCCGATGTTCACCACCGCGCTGAACCCGCTCCCGGCCCCGGACCCGGACAGCTCAAGGACAGCGGCGTGGGCGGCGTGGTCTTCCTTCACGACCTTGGTCGTTGTCTGGAACGTCCCTCTGATGAAGCCGATGGAGACCTTGACGCTGGCCGTTATCCGCTTGTTCTCCCCGACTGTGAAACTCTGGAGGCCGGGGACGCACTCGATCACCTTGCTCGGGTCGGACACGTAGTCCCAGACCTTCTCCTGATCGCTCGGCAGCCTGAACTTTCCCTGGAGAATCACGGACTGAATTCCGGTCTACGCAATTTAAGGGTTCGCGACCGGGTGCGAAGGCGACTCACGGACGATTCCAAACCGGTTAGGGCGAAGGGATATACCGAGATGGAGTGCGCCATCGGACGTGAGAACCAACCCTCTCACGAGTTTCTTAGAGTCTGTCGAAGTGAGGATGGTGCATCCTCCGAAGCGGATGCTGCGCAGCGGCCCTGACCACATGTCTGGTCTGATGAGTTCGATCCAACAGAAGGGACTGCTCGAGCCTATCGTGGTCAGACCGGTCGAGAAGGGGTTCGAGGTGGTGGCAGGCAACAGGAGGTTCGAGGCCTGCAGGAAGCTGGGTTGGCGGAGCATCCCGTGCCACGTAATCGAGCTGGACGACAAAGAAGCCTTCGAAGTCTCCCTCCTCGAGAACGTCCAGCGCGAGACCCTGAACCCCATCGAAGAGGCGAGGGCGTTCAGGAACTACGTGAACGAGTACGGCTATGGCGGGGAGTCAGAGCTGGCGAGGAAAATCGGGATGAGTCAGGAGTACGTCAGCAGGAGAATCGGTCTCCTGTCTCTACCGGAAAGGGTCCAGACTCAGATTATGCGGCGCCGCATAACACCGAGCGTGGCGCAGGAACTGACCCTCCTTAGCGATGACGCAGCGGAACAGATGGCTGACGCGATTTGCGAGCAGCGTCTGTCGCTGAGGGACGTGAGGCGGATGATAAAGTACAACGGGGGACCACGAATCAGGGCCGAGGCAGCCCTGCCCACATTCATGGAGAAGAGCAGCGAGGGAGATGAAAAGAAGGTGCAGCGGCTCAGAAGAGAGCTGAACAAGGCGATAGCGTCGTTGAGAGCGAGCATAGTCCGGCTGGGAGAGGTGGCAGAGAGTGTCGACGACGAATGGCTGGTGAAGGAGTCGATATTCGTCTGCAGGGACAACCTGCGGACCCAGATCGACAACTTGACCAAACTCAAGAGGAAGGTGGAACGCGCACAGGACTCCGATTCCGGGAAGCGGGCCCTGATCGAATGAAGGCGGACGAGAGCCGCACCCACTCGCCTGTTCGTTTCAGAGAGTTGTCCGGCTTTGGCGTTTCCGAACTGCAACAGCTTTATAGCGATACAGGAACCGAAGACGACTCATGGCCATGGACTGGTCGCCGCCTGAAAAGGTAACGCTCAAGGAAGTCAAGATCAACGTAGAAGACATAGAGCCGATACTCCGCGGTTTCGAGTCGCCTCTGCTCAAGGTGGAGTATCCGCCTGGATACGTCAACCTGCCGAATGGGGAGAAGATGGTGATCAGGAGGGCGAAGAAGGAAGAGGCGCCCATAGTGATGCAGACCGCGCTCAAGCTCTTCGACAAGGACACCGACTTCTTCGACGTGGTTTCGGCGAGGGTCTACGCGGAGTTCATCGGCTGGTACCGAAGCAGGATGAAGGACCACGTGGCATTGCTGGGAATCATCAACGGCGAACTCGCCGCGATTGGGAACTTCAGGCTCTGGGACAACGATGTCGCCATAAGCCTTCACACCCTGACCTTCAAGAGAAGGGCGGGGATCGGAGCGACGATGTACGCAGCGAAGGCGGAGTACGCGTTCGACCTCATGAACATGAAGGAATGGTGGGCCACCTATGAGAGCTACACCGGGTTCAGGTACTGGGGGATCAAGTACGCCCAGTACCAGAAGCCGTACCCGGAAATGCAGCACGAGCTCGGGGGCTCCAGAATCTTCTTCACGACGAAGGAGGACTGGGACAGGTTCGCAAAGCCCATGCTGAAGGACAGGCTGGTCATCCGCCCGGCCCCTACGGACCTCCTCGCCTCGGCCCAGAAGGTCTCAGTGCCGACAACAGTGGAAGTCTAGAAAGACCTCCGACGGAATCGCGTTTCAGGGTGCAGGGGGGTGCCCTGCTCCCCCACGCGGGGTCCGATGAGAATGTCGGCGACTGGGAGACTCATCATATCTTTTATACGCCCCGGCGCTTCGAAGGCTGCCATGAAGTTGTATGATCTGTCACAGCCTTTGAACCAAGAGACGCCGTTCTGGCCTCTCTATCCGCCCTTTGAAGTCAAATTCATCAAGAGGAAACCCGAGCATGGCGTCAACGCGATGTACATCATGACCGCCATGCACATCGGGACACACCTCGACGCCCCGCTGCACTTCGTGACGAACGGCAAGACCATCGACCAGATTCCTCTGGAGTGGCTCTACGGTCCGGGGATAATCGTCGATGTTAGCGAGGTGGGGGACCTGGGGATCTACACCGAGGAGCTCGTCGAGAAGAACGCCAAGGCTGCGGGAGGGGTGAAGGAAGGCGACCTGCTGATCCTGTACACAGGGTGGAGCAGGTACGCGTGGTATCAGAAGCCGAAGCCCGGCGGTACGGCGGATGAGGAAAGGTACATCCACATGCATCCGGGGCCCACCAGGCCTTTCTGTGACTACCTCCTGAGAAAGAAGGTACACATCTGGGGGGTGGACGCCGTTTCGACCGACCATCCGATGGACCTCCCAATAGGCAGGTTCCTTCCGAGGGTCAGCGTCAAGGTGAGGGCCGCCGCTGCCAAGAAGTTCGGGGAAGAGAACCTGGAAACGCTCTTCCCGGAGGAGGACTACCAGCTGACACACAATGTGCTCTTCCCACACGACTGCATACACATCGAGAACCTTGGAGGACAGATCGAGCAGGTCCTCGGGGGCAGGAAGGCAGTCCGGACCACCATCGGCTGCTTCCCCTTCCTGTTCAAGGGAGGAGAGGCTGCCTTCGCGAGGGTCGTAGCCTTCGTGGGATAGGGCCAGAGAGGAAGGCATACGCAGTCAATGCAGGCACCTTCGGTCGGCTGGCTGCTGGCCCTAATGGATGAAGGGGTCCTTGCCGACGTCGATGGGGCAGTCATCAACCTCAGGGACGGGGTGTCTGCAGAGGCATTCGCCCAGGACGACGGGGCGATGGCCGGAACCGGCAAGGTCGGGGGAACAGAAGTGGCAGTCTTCGCCCAGGAGCCGTCATACAAGGGCGGCTCTATGGGTCTGAAGCACACGAAAAGGCTGGAGAAGCTCGTCGCCATAGCCACTAAGAAGAAGGTGCCCATAATCGGGCTGTACGATTCTGGGGGGGTCAGGGTCCAGGAGGGAGGGAACTCCCTCGAAGAGGCCAGCGCCCTTGTGGGGCAGCTGATGAAGGCAAGGGACGCGGTCCCTGTGATAAACGCGGTTATGGGGACCATAAGCGGAGCCGCATCCTACTCGGCAGCCTCGGGGGACATCCTAATCATGATAAGCGGGGTCAGCAGGATGTTCGTGTGGGGGCCGGGGGTCGTGAAGGCAGAGACCGGCGCGGACGTGACGATCGAGCAACTCGGAGGCACCCAGGTCCATTCGGAGAACGGAACCGCCTCGCTGGTGGTCGAGGGGGAGAAAGAGTGCCTCGCCACGGTGAAGCGGGTGGTCGGTTACTTCGGGGAAAGGCCGAAGGAGCCAGTCCCCCCTGCCCTGAGCACTTCAGGAAAGGACGCTATGGAGCTAATCGAGGGGACGTTCGACGCAGGCTCGTTCCTAGAGTTCAGGAGTTTCTTTGCAAGGAATGTGATCACCGGGTTGGCTCTGTTGGGAGGGAAGACGGTCGGAGTAGTCGCCTCCAACAAGCGTGTGATGCGAGGGTTCATGGACGTCGATTCGTGCAACAAGCTCGCTAGGTTTGCTTCGATGTGCAACTCGCTGAGAATCCCGATGGTCACCCTCCTCGACAGCCCCGGAGTCTATCCGGCAGTCGAGCAGGAAAGAGCCGGGCTCATCTCGGCGAGCGGAGAGGCGATCAAGGAATACGCTTCCGACAGGTGTCCCAAGGTGACTGTCGTCGTCGGGGAAGCGTACGGGGGGATATTCGTAGGGTTCGCCAGCAAGGCGCTCGGTTCGAGGAAGGTCTTCGCCTACCCGAACGCCAAGATTTCAGTGATGGGGGTGCCCGCTTACATCGAGATCTTCCACAAGAAGAAGCTCGAGTCGCTGAAGGAGGCAGACAGGAGGAAGGAGGTCGAGAGAATCTCGTCAGAGTTCCTGAAGCAGATGGACCCGGCCATAGGGGTTAGCCTCGGCTACATTGACGAAATAATCGACCCTTCTGAGACGAGGGACAAGCTGCTCGCCGCCTTCGAGGGCGTGCGGAGTTCCTAGAGCGGCATCGAGACGCCAGCTCTAGTCTTGGGTCAGTTCCACAAGGACACGGCCAGTGTCTCTCGGATGGACGAAGTTCACTTTGCTCCCGAACTTCCCGGGCTCTGGGCTTTCGTAGATGAAGCGCAGCCCCCTCCCCTTCAGCTCCCCCATGCTCTGTCCTATGTCCTCCACTGCGAATGCGATGTGGTGCAGCCCCTCCCCCTTCTCCTTGAGGAACTTTGCGACATTGCTGTCCTCGGACATGGGCTCGAGCAGCTCCAGGTTGACGTCCCCAGCCTTCAGCATGGCGATCTTCACCTTCTGCGTCGGGACCTCGGTCCGCCTCACCTCGAACTCTCCCAGCTTGCTGTAGATCGCCAGGGACTCCTCGATGCTTTTCACAGCTATCGCGACATGGTCGAGCTTCATGCGCATCATCTAGAAGGGCATAGGGGCCCTATATACGCCGTAGACCTCTCTCAGCGCGTCGCTGATCTCGCCGACTGTGCACCCTGACCTGACGGCCACCATGATGGCAGGGAGAAGGTTCTCTCCCCGCTGGGCGGCGCTCTTGACCCGCTCGAGTCGCTCGCCGACCTCCCCCTGGCCCCTCGCCCTCTTCAGCTGGCGGAGCTTCAAGACTCTTGCCTTCTGCACGCTTTCTGGGATGGTCTGCGCGTTCAGGCGGGAGATGTGGGTGGGTCTGTAAGCATTGACCCCCACGACGATCCTGGTCTTCTTTTCAATCTGGAGTTGCTTCTCGTAGGCTGCGTTCAGAATCTCCTTTTTCACGTATCCGGTCTCGATCGCTTTCAACATCCCCCCCATCTTTTCGATTCTCGCCATCTCCTCGAACGCCAGCCTCTCGAGCTGGTCTGTTAGATACTCCAGGTAGTAGGAGCCCCCCAGGGGATCTGCAGTCAGAGTGACTCCAGACTCGTGGGCGATGACCTGCTGGGTCCTGAGCGCCAGCTTCGCGGATTCCTCCGAAGGGAGGGAAAGGGCCTCGTCCTTCGAGTTCGTGTGAAGGGACTGCGTCCCTCCCAGCACTGCGGCGAGGGCTTGAATCGCGACCCTTACCACATTGTTCTCCGGGTCCTGGGCCGTGAGTGTCTCCCCAGCCGTCTGGGTGTGAAACCGGAGCTTCGTCGACTCTTCATCCTTCGCTGCGAACCTTTCTTTCATGATCTTGGCCCACATCCTCCTGGCCGCACGGAATTTGGCTACCTCCTCCATGAAGTCGTTGTTGGAGGCGAAGAAGAAGGAGAAGTGAGGGGCAAACTGCTCCAGGGTCAGACCCCGGTCGAGAGCCGCCTGGGTGTAGGTGACAGCGTCTGCGAAGGTGAACGCCAGCTCCTGCACGGCCGTGGACCCGGCTTCCCTGATGTGGTAGCCGCTGATGCTGATCGGGTGCCACTTCGGGTAGTTCTTCACCGAGTGTTCGACGAGGTCGGTCGCGAGTGAAAGGGAACTGGACGGCGGATAGATGAACGTGTTCCGGGCAAGGTACTCCTTGAGGATGTCGTTCTGCACAGTCCCCCTTATCTCTGTCCTTGGGACCTTCGACTCTTCGGCCACCCCCACGTACATGGAGAAGAGTATCGGCGCAGTGGCATTGATGGTCATCGACGTGCTGACCTTCCCAAGGTCGATGCAGCTGAAGACTGAGCGCATGTCGTCGACCACACTGATCGCCACCCCCACCCTCCCTATCTCCCCGAGTGCGCGGGGGTTGTCGGAATCGAGCCCCAGCTGGGTGGGGAGGTCGAAGGCCAGACTCAGCCCTGTCTGACCCTGTTCGAGCATGTATCGGAGCCGCTTGTTCGTGTCTGAAGAGGTGCCGAATCCGGAGTACTCCCTCATCGTCCAGAGCCTCTTCCGGTACATCTCACCGTAGATCCCTCGGGTGTACGGGTAGACCCCTGGCCGTTCGTCTGGCAGTGCCGAGTCTTCCTTCGAGTGAAATGGTTTGGCCCCAATCCCGGAGGGGGTCTTGGTTTCAGACGACAATTCCAGCTTGCCTCAATTCGAGTTTCAGACATGACACATTGTTAAACTTGAGGCCGAACGCGTAGCGGGTCGGCTCTTCGTAGAAGGCGAATCTGGCTTCCGAAGAATGAATATAGCCAAATGGCCGGAGGACCACTAACGTGCGCGGCCCTGGGAGCTACACTTCAGTGGAGGACGCCCTTCGACTGGTCCAGAGAAAGATGCGGGTCCGCCCGTCGGCCGAAGAGGTCGATGTCCGGCTTGCGTTCAAGCGTATCATAGCCGAAGATGTGGTTGCGAGAGAGGACGTCCCTCCACGACCGGTGTCCCACATGGACGGCTACGCAGTAAGGGGAGAGGACCTGGCGAGGTCCAACTCGCGGGGCTGGCCGAGGTTGAGGCTTCGAGGGGGTGCAAAGCTCGGAGAGGCACCTCGGGTGGCACTAGGCCGGAACCAGGCCTTCGCAGTCTCGACCGGTTCCTACATACCGGCTGGCGCAGACACTGTTGTCCCAGTGGAGGATGTCCGTGCAAGACCCGGGGAGATAGCGGTCGTCAGAGTGCCGAAGGCTGGGGACCATGTCTACCCTGCCGGAGCCGACCTGCGCATGGGGACGGTCGTCCTGCCGAAGGGAAGGACGTTGAGAGCGCAGGACGTCGGGATGCTGATGCTGCTCGGTCTCAGGCAGGTGATGGTCCATCGCAGACCGAAGGTGGCCCTGCTCGCTACAGGGAACGAGTTGACAGATTCGCCCACCCCGAAGAGAGGTAAGGTGTGGAACAGCCATGGCGCGATCTTCGCGCACCTCCTGCAGGAGGCGGGGTGCGAAGTGGTCCAACTCGGGGTCGTACCTGACGACGTAGAGAGGATTGCCGCGAGGCTCGGAAAGGCAGTCCGGAAGGCAGACGTAGTTCTCATGATTGGTGGCACGTCTGCAGGGGGGCACGACCTGGGAGAGGAGGCTCTCGAGAGGCTTCGCCCTGACGCCCTCGTCCACGGGCTCAAGATGGACAGGGGGAGGGTAGCGGGCTGTGCGGTCGTCGGCGGCAAGCCAGTGGTGATGATGCCTGGACCCATACAGGGAGGGATGAACGCCTTTCTGCTCGTGGGATTGCCCCTGATCCGGAGGGTGTCCGGCGGCGCCGGGACAGTCATGAAGCTGACGGTCAGACTGCGGAGCGGATGGGAAGCGAGGAGGCGTTTCGAGGGGTTCGTCAATGTGGTCTACCTCAAAGTGACCCGAGAGAAGGGCGTCGTGGTAGCTGATCCGATGGTCGGGGAGACCGAGTCTATGTCGCTTCTCACAGGGTCGAACGCGTTTGCTGTAGTCCCGGAAGGGGTGGCCGCCCTGAAGGCAGGGGAGGAGCTCGAGGCGCTTTTATTGCCCGGGCTCTCGTCCTTCGGATGAACGGCCTGGGCTCATGGAGGCTTCCGCGGCCTTCAGGTCAGAGGGTGTATCGA
>CAYYYU010000052.1:0-8937 GCA_964476175.1 uncultured Nitrosopumilales archaeon | reverse complement strand
AGGCTACCAGGGGAAAGGCAACCAAGAAGGCGGCTCCGGCTACTCCTCAACCTGCAACCAAATAAGGCGCCCCTCAGGCGAATACAACGACATCCTAGGGTCAAGTGCGGACGGGTCCGCCTCCTACTTTTGTTGCGCGGGGGATTATTACTCTCGGTCACCGCACTCATGCCTGGCTCGTTGAGCTTATAGCCATCTGCCCGCCACATCGAGAAAGGGCACCTAAGGTGGGATGAATCTGAGCGTTAAAAGGGAACGACGGAGACAAAACAAAGCCACTGACGACTTGAGGGAAGAGGTCGAAATGCTCGACATCATGCTCTCATCATTGGTCGATGTTCTCGAAGATAGGGGAATCGTTGGCCATGATGAATGGAAGAAGAGAACAAAGGAAAGGCTAAGTTCGAAGTAAGGGACATTGGGGGGCAGTCCCTTCTGGGCCAGCTCGCTTCCAAAAGACGAGCGCCTACCTGAGTCGTCAAGGCCCGGCCAGGGACTTTCGACCTGACGAACGTTTGACCCCATTATGAGCTGGACCTCCTTCCAATCATACACCCCTTAGCCGAGCCTTTGGGGGCAAGATTACTGCAAATCGTGGAGGTTAAGTACATGAAGAGACTGGAGAAGATGCGAGAAACGGAGTTTAAGCGGGAGAGAACAGGACTCGTACGGAAAGACGGGCGTGTCCCACCGGGCCCGTTGATTCAAACCGATGAGTAGTGCATACAAGGTCTAGAGGAACTTGCCTACGGCCACGAGATCTCGTCCCTCGAATCGGTACCGATGGCGAGTGTTATGACATTGTATCCCACTCCGGTGCTGAACCGTATCGCTCCGCCGGTCATCGGCGCGAAGACAATCCCCGCATCTGTGACGCTTATGCCAGATTCGTTGGCGCTGATCCGGGTTTCAAATGGCGTGACAACCTCACGACCCGCCCACACGTGGGTAATCGCCACGGCTGTAGACCCTTGGTTGGACATGGCGATTGTGTATGTCCACAGTCCAGTCGTAGAATTGAAGGTGCGGAAAGTAGGTGATGTGAAATTCGAACGCCCTACGTCAGGCTGCAGATAGGAGGGCCCTCCCCACGCAATGCTAGTTGGGTACACCGGCGCGTTTGGGGCTGCGGTGACGCTCGCGGTCGGGATTACAAACGCCAACCAAAATGGAAGTAGGATCACCACGACTGCAATCGTCATGGCAATTCGCGATTCTGTGAGCCTGCGCGGTTTCTGACGCTGCAACAACTTCGCAACGACTAGAAAGATGCTGGCGGACTGCAAGACACCAGCTCGAATGGCCAACGATGCGAGTAGCCCTCCAATCGGAAGCATGCCTGCGGCCCAATCAAGATAGGTGTTCACAACCCCCACGCCCGGCGTGCCTTGCCAACCCGGTACCAGCGATGGCGCATTGACGAAGAAGACAAACAAGGAGAGGATCAGCAAGAGGACTGCTCCAAACCAACTGCGCCAGCTTGACCTCAGATACAGACAGACGACCACGATTGGTGCCACAAAGGTGACCCCCATGGCGAAGCCGATGACATCCAGGCTGCTCAACACAACCAAGACCAACAGGCCGAACAGGATTAGCGCATATGTCCGGCGCGCCCACCGCTCCCATCGCGGCATTGGGGATTCGACCGTGGTAATTTCCTCTTTAGGTTGCGCCTGCGTTCGAGTTCTCCGATGCCCTTTCCGGGCAACGAAATAGACTGTGATGCCGAGTATCAAGAGAAACGGGGAGACGAGAAAGCACAGCAACTCCCCGATAGTGTACGGAACACTCCCTGACGGATACACCAAGACGTTGAAGAGAAACAATCCACTCAGCACGAATACAATCGGCGCCAGGACAATCAGGAGCACGCCTTTCCGTCTTGTGAGTCGTTGCTTCGTCATTGGCTGTTCGGACAACCTTGTTGATAGACTTCGTTAGCTGCGCTATAAGGCAGTTCTCTCCTTTGCCCTGAGACGATGAAGACATCAGGCTTCGTGGAGAAGCTGAGGCCGCAAGAACCGGGGAGACTGTTGCTTGCGGTTGCCATCGTCAACGGCACCTGTGGTTGTCCATTGAACCGAGGAGCCGAGGCTTGACTCGCGAACTCGAGAATGCTCTCGCTGAAGCGTCTGGGATCGCGTGAACCTCGTACTGTAACGACTACCAAGATGCCAGAGCACAGAAGGCTGGGACAGGGCGGCCCTCGGCATGGACGGCTTGACGAATCTCTACGTCATGACCCAATCGGGAGAGTCACCAGACGATGTGGGTGGGGGTCAGGAGGGTCTTGGGATTCTGATGGCCCTGAGATTCTGATGGTACAGGGCGCGGCGGGCATCAGTTAGGGGATAGGTGTATAGACGGTCCTCGGGGCGGTTCTCTGGCGGAACAAGGAATGGAGCCTCGGAGCCTTGGGCCTTAGGGACGTCTTCCACACCGATCTGACTCTGCTTCACGCTCCGTCAGTCTATGACTTTCGCAAGAAGACAATGATGATGGGACCGGTCGCGGATGCTGTCCCGTCGACCGACGAGTTCGAGATGTATCCAGTGGGTTTGACCAGCATCGCCACCTACCTAGGGAAGAACCACTACAACGTCAGGATAGTGAACCTCGCGTACAGAATGCTTCGGGACCCTTCCTTCGACGTTGCGAGTCACCTGCGAAAGCTGAGCTCCACCGTGTTCGGGATCGACCTTCATTGGCTGCCACACGCCCACGGCGCGTTGGCGATAGGCGAGCTGACGAAGCGACTTCACCCGGACAGCTACGTGTTGTACGGCGGGCTGTCTGCAAGCTACTATCACGAGGAGCTGATCAGATACCCATTCATCGATTTTGTAATCCGGGGCGATTCGACCGAAGAACCCTGTCGGCAACTCCTCTGCGCTCTCCGCCGGAAGCAGCCCCTTGAATCCGTGGAGAACCTGACCTGGAGGCGGCCCACTGGCCAGACTGCCGTCAACCCTCTCACATTCGTTCCCTCCGACCTCGACTACGTCGATGTCCCCGACTATCTGTACGCCATCATGACCGTCTTCAAGTACCGAAGTCTCGAGGACATCGCTCCGTATCTCCGGTGGCTCAGCCACCCGACGACCATGCTTCTTAGCTCTCGGGGCTGCTCCTTCGACTGTTCCACATGCGGAGGCTCGCTCTCAGCCTACAAGGAGATATGCCTGCGTTCATCGCCGGCCTTCAGGTCTCCCACCAAGCTGATCTCTGACATCAGGTCCATTCGGACGTTCTCTCGGAGCCCAATCATGCTCATCCACGACCCCCGAATCGGAGGCCTCAGGCGCGCAGAGGAGTTCTTCTCTCTGCTGAAGAAAGAGGAGGTATCAAACGAATTCGTCTTCGAACTCTTCTACCCAGCCGGCGACGATTTCTTCGAGATGGTCAGCCAGAGCGTCAAGAAATGGAGCCTTCAGATCTCAATTGAAACGCCCGACGAACGGCTGCGGAAGCTCGGCGGTCTCAAGTTCCCAGTCCCAAACAGCGAGGTTGAGGATACGCTGGCGGGCGCTCTCTCCCACGGCTGCAACAGACTGGACCTGTTCTTCATGGTGGGCATTCCACATCAAACTTACGACGGTGCGATGTCGATCGTCCCGTACTGCGAGCATCTGATCAACAGGTTCAACCACGACCCGCGCTTGCAGTACTTCATTTCGCCGATGGGCCCTTTCCTTGACCCGGGCAGCCATGCGTTCGAAGACCCACGGTACGGCTACACGCACGTCTACAACGCCCTTGAGGAACATCGACAGGCGCTGCTTCTTCCGACCTGGCGGTCGGTTCTCTCCTATGAGACTGATTCGATGACACGTGACCAGATCATAGCAGCAAGCTACGACGCAGCTTCTGCACTCAATGACCTCAAGGTCAGGAGTGGCCTGATCGATACAACGACCTACAACTGGGTGAAGGCTCAACAGAAGTCCGCCAGGGAAATCATGGAAGGCCTAGAGCAGGTCTTCCTTCTACCAGAGAGCGAAAGGGAGGAAGCCTTCAGGAAGACTCAGCACGAGGTCGACGAAGCGAGGGCAGACACACTGTTCAGCAAGAGGGAGCTGGAGTGGCCCAGCAACGAAGGTCTGCGCATCAGCGCCACCCTGCTGCTTGCCCTGGCGGTTGGCTTTGCGCAGGAGGCAAGACACAGTCTCCACCGAGTTGTCGGGCAATACGATACCAGTGTGTACAGCGGTCAGCGAGTGCCTTCGAACCCGGTGGCAGCAGAAGCGGCACCCATACATGCGGACCCCCGCCTCTGGCAATGCAGGTCGGCGAGGCCCGCCGTCGCGACCCTCTCCGTCCCTGACCCTCTGCTCCTCAGCGCTCCCTGTGGTTGAACACCCCGAACCGCGGCTACGCTCAGCTTATAGACTGAAGGAGGAGGAACCCACTCTGATGTACACCAGCACAATAGTCGACGATGAAGCGCACTGCATGGAGGTGATGGCCAGGATGGAGACGGCCTTTGCCGAGAAGGACGAATCCTATTTCGTGGACGTCCTGAAGAAGGAACCGAGTCTCGTACTCAGAGTCCATGCGGTCTGCATACTCGCAGAGGTGGGCGGGGAGGGATCCATCCCGACGCTCTCCGATGTTCTCCTTCGAGACCCAGACCCGCTCGTGCGGCATGAAGCTGCGTTCTCACTAGGCCAGATCGGGCTTACAGCAGCAAACGAAGCTCTCGAGAAGGCGGCGCTGTCCGACCATGACCCCGTAGTCAGGCACGAGTCTGCCGCCGCACTCGGTTCGATTGGGAGCCCTGACGCGGAGGCAGCATTAACGAAGGCCCTTTCGGACAAGGATGACATCGTAAGCAACTCGGCAAGAGCTTCGCTCTTCAACATCAAGTTCCTGAAAGAGCACCCGACTGGTCAGAGCGCGCGAGAAAGGGCGCCGCGTCCCTAGCAGCTCAAACCCTTAAGACAGTCGGAGTCAGCGAATGCTGGCTTGAGGCTTTCTGGCAAGCGGGCTCTTGTAACCGGCTCTTCCAGGGGGATAGGCGCTGAAATCGCGAAGCTCTTCGCTTCGGAAGGGGCGGCGGTCGTGGTGAACTACAGGTCCTCCAAGGACGAGGCCGATTCCACAGTCAAATCGATAGAGCGCAACGGGGGACGCGCATTCGCAGTTGGGGGGGACGTCTCCGACCCGGCCAGCGTCTCGCGCATGTTCCATGTAGTAGAAGAACGCCTGGGGGGTCTCGACATCCTTGTGAACAACGCCGGCCTTTCAGACAGCAAGATATGGGACGCCAGCCTGCCCAAGATCACACTCGACATGTGGAGGCGGGTCTTCGCAGTGGACGCCTTCGGAACCTTCCTCTGCACTCAGGGCGCGCTCAGACTCATGAAGCGAGGGTCTGCAATCGTCAACGTGGCCTCGACCCCAGCAATAGCCGGGGATCTGGACGGGCTTGTCTACGCTTCCGCAAAGGGTTCGGTAGTCTCCATGACGAAGATGCTGGGGAAGGTCCTCGCTCCCAAGGTGAGGGTCAATTGCATGGTCTTCGGCTCCTTCGAAACCACTTGGGTCGACTGGCTCAGCGCAGAGCAGGTCAAATCCTACAGGTCGGCGATACCAATGGGCCGCTTCGGCAGGCCGAGAGACGCTGCGAACCTGGCCCTCTTCCTGGCAAGCGACGAATCGAGCTTCATTACGGGGCAGACGGTCGTGATCGACGGCGGAGAAGTCCTAGACTAGTGCGGGGCTGCAGTTACGCTTCGGCTGCTTTGTACAGGCCCCCGGCCTGATCGACCTTCTCAAGTGCACTGTCCACGTCGTCTTCCGGATTCACGACTCCCTTCTCGATGGCCTTCTGCCATAGCTCGATGTAGACATCGAGGGCTTCCTTCACCTGGTCAGGCTTCCCCTCTTTGCTCCTTCCGAGCTCGCTCAGGTACTTGCCCAGGCTGCTCACCTTAGCCGCCGTCGTTCCTCCCATGCTCCTCGTTCCTCAGTACACCTTTGCCTCTCCGCCGACCCCAGAGAGGTAGGCTCTGTAGCCTAGACGCCTCACTGCGCGGAACACCCGCTCTTCGTCCCTGGCCGACGTGTTGATGAACACCGAAGGCCCAGTCTGCATCGAGAAGTACGCCTCGACCCCGGAGTCCCTCAGCTGCCTCACCTTCTCGATGATTCTGAGAGTGTCCTTGGTGATGATAATCATCCCGCTCTCTCCAGTCATCGTTATGCTGTGCAGTTCGAGGGTGTCCTTCTCCGCCATGACCCCCACTGCCCGAAGGTCGTTTCCTAGGATTGCCTTTTGCATCTCGTCGCATCTCTTCTGAGCCGACTCAAGGCGAGCTTTGAAAAACGGTGAGGTGAGAACCTCCTTGTGTGCGTCCTCGGTCCGCACTTTCGACGGGAGGGGGACAATCACCATCCTCAGGTCCAAGTCTCTTTCGTCGGCGAACTTCTCCGCGTAGGTACCCTCGTCATCCTTTCCTGCATACAGCCGAGAAAACCCCCCGACGAGGGACCTCGACGCCGATGCTGCGAAGAGCCTGGCGGTCCGTGAAAGCTCGACCATGTCTGCCGCCTCTCCCACAAGGAGTCTGTGAGACAGAATGGTCAAGGCCGCCCCGGCGGAAGACGAGTACCCTATCCCCTTCGCCCTGCCGCTTGGGATGTTCCTGCTGTCGATTCTGAAGTCGGTGGGGGCTGCGCTCGGGCGTAGCCTCTTCAGCACCACCGCCAGTCTGGAATTCGCAGACTCGTTAGGCTTCCCTTCGGTGAACACCCCTCCCCCCTTCGCGTCCGTTATCGTCGCCTCTGTCTTCATGCAGGTGGTGTTTACGGAGATGCTATCGTGGTACGGGAGTCTCAGGTCCCAGTTCTTGAGCCCGTGGTACTTCACCAGCGCCTGCATCGTGTAGGCCACAGCCCTGTACGACACCATTTATCGCACCTCGACCTCCAGGAAGCCGACCGCGTCAGGGCTCCGCAGCTTCGCAATCATCCGCCTGGGGAGATCTCTGGCAGCTGCGGTCGCCCCGACTGCAAGGGTCCTGTCGCTGATGAAATCGCTCCTCCTGAGGACAATGTCGTGGGGGTGCGCCAGGGGAAGCCTCGGGTCTCCCTTCGCGGCAATCGCGTAGGATTCCGACCCAACCACCACGCGAACAATTACCCTGGAATTCGCATCCCTAATCGCGGCCTTCACAGACTCATCAAGTTGTGAGCACCCCTTTTCGGCCCTAACTCCAATTATGCAGTCTCCGTTTGCAGTCAGGTGCTCCTCCGTGGTTATCTCGATGGTGGTCGGGTGGAGGGCGCGGACCAACGGGTGCCCGCGGAACGCTATCCTCTCCAACAGGGGCGCCCTCACGAGGTCGGCCCTCTGGCGGCTGTCCTGCATCTCAGCCCCCCTCCTTCGGCTGGATGCCGTTGCAGTGCGGGCATCTCTCGGAGTCGGACGGAATCTGGGCGGAACAGAACCTGCAGAATCGGTATCCTTCGGCTGGTCGGACCGGACCAGGGCTTTCTGAGACAAAGGGGCTCGCGATAGCCATTGCAGCTCCTCCTATCACGAAGGGGACGCTCCAGTAGAAGGCGAAGGGGAGTTCCAGGAAGTAGAAGGTCGCCCCTAGAAGCATGACCAGCAGACCGGCCAGCAGGAGCTGAGGACGCATGCCACCCGCTCTTCGATAACGCCTTTATAGTTTAGACAGGGCGCAGGGGGCCAGGCTTCCATGACCACCGAGTACGAGCAGCTGCTGTCTGCGATGGTGGCTGAGAAGAAGGGGAAGGTCGCGGCGCTCACGGGCAAGAAGGGGACTGAGAAGAAACTCGCTGCCCTCGCTTCGGACATCCGCTTCCTCGAGACGGAACTTCAGCGTTACCAGCAGGGCATGACGCTCTTCAGGAGCAAGGACCTCCCCAAGGTCGGAAGGTGGGGGAAGCCTGAGAGCGAAGAAGCTGCCGCCGGGCCTTAGGTTAGTTGACCCTCGTCCTCTCTGAACGCGAAGTGGCTGAACTCCTCGACATGAAGAGGGTGGTAGCCGCGGTGGAGGAATCCTTCCGGCGGCAGGCGCTGGGTGAGGCTGTCAATTCCCCCAGAACCAGAACCCTCGCCCCTGGCTCGGTTGTCAACGTGATGCACGCATCGTCGCCATACCTGGGAAGAGCCGGGGTCGAGTGTTACCTGAGCACAAAGAACGGAACCCGCTTCGTCTTCATTCTATTCGACCTCGCTGACGCAACCCCGCTCGCGGTCATCGGGGCGGACATCCTTGGCAGGTACAGGACGGGCGCTTCCTCCGCGGTCGCCACCAAGTTCTTGTTCCCCAAGAAGGAGTTCAACTTCTGCGTCTACGGTTCAGGGAGGCAGGCACTGACCCAGGTCACGGCCCTGGCCGCCGTCGCCTCTCTCTTCAGTCCGCGCATGGAGCCCGAGCAGGGAGCACAGAGAACTGTTTGTCAAAGAGCTGACCCGTATGGGTTTCTCGGCAGGAGCGGGAGGGTCTCCGGAAGAAACCGCCTACGGGTCCGAAGTCGGCTCCGCGATCAGCCCGTCCAAGGTCCCCTTCCTGAGTGCGGGGACCGCCGGGGGCTTCCATCACCTCAACCTCTGCGGGGCCAACACTGCAGAACACGCCGAGGCTGGACCCGAGGCGGTGGCAGGCTTCCAGACCGTGGTAGTGGACGACCTCCAACAGGCGAAGGTCGAGGCCGGGGACCTCGTTCAGGCCGAGCGCGCGGGGACCTTCACGTGGGAGCACGCAGTCGAGCTCAAGGACATCGTCTCAGGCAGGGTCAAGCCTGTCGGGAGGACCCTCTTCAAATCCGTAGGCGTCGCCCTTGAAGACGCCGCAATCGCCTCCCTAGTCTACGACTGCGCCCTGAAAGACAAGAGATACGCGGAGAGGTCTGTCGACCTGAAAGGGTGAACCTAGCCCATCGGGGGCATCCCGCCCATCC
>CAYYYU010000051.1:0-42166 GCA_964476175.1 uncultured Nitrosopumilales archaeon | reverse complement strand
GGGGGCGGGCTTCCTCCAAGGGACGCACGCCGAAGCTTCAAACCGAAGGCGAAGTTCGACGGGAGGGTCGCTCTCATGAAGTTCTATCCGTCCATGCCAGCCGCCATGATTAGGGCAGCGCAGGACTCCGGAGTCAGAGGGATTGTCGTCGAGGGGACCGGGCTCGGCCACGTGAACGGGGAAGGGATAGCCGCGCTCAAGCGCTTCGTCGAGGGGGGCGGGCTCGCCTGCATGACGTCGCAGTGCATCAACGGCAGGGTAGACCTGAACGTCTATGATTCAGGGAGGGACCTCCTCGAGGCTGGGGTCGTCCCTCTCGAAGACATGCTCCCTGAGACCGCGCTCGTCAAGGCGATGTGGGTCTTGGGGAACTCCCGGTCGGTCGAAGATGCGAGTCTCCTGATGACGCAGGACCTGGCGGGTGAGATGACCTCTCGCAGGTTCCCAGGGTAGCAGGCATGCAGTTCGACCCTGAGAAAATCCAGCTCAAGGTGGGGCTGGAGATCCACCAGCAGCTGGCCACGTCCACCAAGCTCTTCTGCGCTTGCCCAGTCGTGAAGTCGGAGGAGTTCCCCTGC
This sequence comes from uncultured Nitrosopumilales archaeon, assembly GCA_964476175.1. Taxonomy (GTDB): domain Archaea; phylum Thermoproteota; class Nitrososphaeria; order Nitrososphaerales; family Gagatemarchaeaceae; genus DATFYP01. The sequence continues at coordinate 41,588 of CAYYYU010000051.1, read as the reverse complement.
TCGTTTCGGAGGCACCTGAGGCCAGCACAGAGCGAAGTCGGCAGGGTCGACCCCGCAGCAGTGTTCGAGTTCTCAAAGGGGAAGGGGAACGTCTACCTGTGGAACCCGGAGTCCTCCTGCCTCGTCGAAGCTGACGAAGAGCCCCCTCACCCGATGAGCGAAGAAGCAGTCGACGCGACCCTGCTCGTGGCCGAGATGTTCGGCTCCAGCACTGTGGACGAGATCCACGTCATGAGGAAGATAGTGATTGACGGCTCCAACACTTCGGGGTTCCAGAGGACCGCTGTCGTGGGCCTGGGGGGAAGCGTAGCCGCCGAGGGGACCCGGGTGGGAGTCCAGTCTGTGACTCTAGAAGAAGACGCTGCGAGGATAATGGGGGAGGACGAATCCGCGAGGCGCTTCGCTCTGGACAGGCTCGGAGTCCCACTCGTAGAGGTAGCCATGGAGCCGTTCACCGGGACCCCTGCGGAGGTGGGGAGGCTGGCGCTTCATGTGGGGCGGTCCCTCCGGTCGACCGGAAGGGTCGCGAGGGGGCTCGGTACCATCCGCCAGGACCTGAACATCTCGCTGATGGGAGGGCGCGTCGTAGAGGTGAAAGGAGTTCAGCAGCTGAACCTCCTCCCGAAGGTGGTGGCGCACGAGGCCTCGCGCCAGATGGGGCTCATCATGGTGGCAGAGAAGATCAAGGAAAGAGGGGTCGTCGACTCCAAGTGCAGGGTCTGCGACGCCTCTTCGCTGCTGGCAAGGACGTCATCGCGGACCCTCCAGAGGGAGCTCGCGAAAGGGGGGAAAATCTCATGCGTGCACGCCCCCGGGCTTGCGTCCTTGGTCGGATGGGAGCCTTTCCCGGGGGTAAGATTGGGGAAGGAAATAGCCGAAGTGGCACGCGCCAACTCCCTCGGCGGGATCATCCATTCTGACGAATTTCGCAAGCAGGGGGTCTCAGAGGCGGAAGAGTCTGCGCTACGGAAGGAGTGCGGAGCGAATTCAGCCGATGCGCTGATCCTGGTCGCTGGGCCTCCGGGCAGGGTCGAGAAAGCGCTGCCGGCCATTGTCGGGAGGGTGGAGGCTGCAGGGAGCGGTGTCCCGGCCGAAACGAGGGGGGCGACAGAGGATGGGGAGACTGAGTACATGAGGCCGCGGCCAGGAGCGCAGCGGATGTACCCAGAGACTGACATCCCCAACATAGTCGTGAGCGGGTCAAGGCTGAAGGCGGTTGCAGGGAGACTCCCCGAGCCGTGGGAGGCGACAGTAGAGCGTTACGAGAAGGATCACCATCTGAGTCGCGACCTGGCGCTCCGCCTCTACGACTCCGACCATTCGAGGCTCTTCGAGAGGCTCGTCTCTGAGGTCAAGCTCCCCCCCTCGGTTGTGGCCTCCACCCTCGTGGACCTGCCCCCGAGGCTGACGAGAGAGGGGGTTGCGGAGGAGAGGGTCGGAGAAACCCTCCTTGAAGACATCGTGAGGGCAATCGACTCAGGCAAGGTCGCGAAGGAAATGTCCTTCGAAATGGCCCTTCTGGTAGCCACCGGGAAGGCCGAGAACGTCGAGCAGGCGATCGCCAGTTCAGGGATAAAGCCGCTCACGACAGACGAGCTGGAGTCGCTCATCGACAGGGTACTCGCAGGGTCCAAACTGGCCGAGAAGGGAGAAGCCGCGTTCTCACCTCTCATGGGGGAAGTCATGGCTGCGGCTCGGGGGAGGGCTGACGGCAAGCTGGTCGGCTCCCTCCTAAGGCAGAAGCTGAAGGCGGTCTCGAAAGGAAGAAAGTGACGTCCTCCCACGGCTGAAGCCTGTGGGCTTTCTCGCATGGTTTGGCAAAACGGGGGTGGCTGTCTGCCAGTGTGCAGACAGCTCACGATGGAGTGCGTGTTCTCCTGGCTACGAGGATGACGAATCCAACGACCGCGGCAGCGACAGCCGTGAGTCCCACCGCTTCCATGGCCATCACAGTGGTCCCGGACGAGCTCTGCGTTGCGGGCGTGGCGCCTGTCGAGTTCGAGTCTGAGACAAATCGGATGGGTGGGATCACTGACGGAGAGTAGTACTGGTTCTGACTCCCCTGGGCTGTTGCAGAGGGAACCGCTGTCGGCACGCTGGATACCGATGCTCCGCTAGATGCCGGTGCGACGGTCCCGCCTCCCTGGGCTGCCCAGTACTGGGGTTGCTGGTATTGAAGTGTCAGTGTGACGCTGCTGGCGGGTGGGAGGAGGAGGGACGAGGCCCCGAGCCCGACGTACGTGGGTTCCCAGTACACGGTCACATTGACTGGTTGGCCGCCGACTGTGACCGTCACTGTCTTCTCACCCTGTGGGAGGTCGATGGGGACCCAGTTCCACGCCGACACGACCGCAGGCGCGGAAGGGAGGACAAGGGTGGCGATCCCATTGCTGTCTGTCTGGTTCCACATTACGGTCCTGGAATCGCCTCCCCACCAGTAGGACCACTGGCCTACCACTGAACCCGAGACGCTGGCTCCTGCCGCTGCTGTCCCGTTGAGGTAAGTCACCCTTACGCTCACCGGGTTCACTGGGTATTGAGTGACGTTAATCGTGGGTATTGTGATGCTGACCGGACCGCTCACCTGCTCGACCTTGAATCCGTACTCAGAGGCCGATTGCATGTAGGGGACCGGGATCATAGTGCCGGACCCGTTGTTGGGAGGGACCGAGATGCTGGAATTCCCATTGTATGCCGCCGGCAGGGGTTGCACACAGAGCCTGCACAGACCCTGTGACTCGCCGACAGCAGAGACTGTGAAGAGGTAGCCCCCTGCTGGCAGTTCGAAGGCAGCCGCAGGGTAGGCAGACTGGTAGGACCCGACCAAGGAACCGGTCAGATTGTAGGCCGAGTAGTAGTACTGGTACTGGGATTGGGACTCCGTTGAGGCGAAGACTTGGACCACGTTGAACGATGTCGCCGCAGAAGCGAGGAAGCTCCCTCCAGTAACGAAGAGGAGGGATGCGACAAGGATTGCCGCGACGACTGCTGCTTTCCCGCTCGCTGCTGTATCAGTTTTCAAATGCTGCATCCTATTCTCAGGGGGGCATACGCTGGGTGAGGTCATATTGCTAGTGTGCCGAACGGACGTTTCAACCCCTAGAACACGCGGGCAAGCCTCCTTTCATTTCGGGTCGGCGCCTGACAGGGTTGTTCCCCCACGGGAGAGCCCGGTCTCTCTTCCGTTTTCGTGATTAGGACTATAAGGGCCTGGCTCCGCTCGGGATTCAGAACGGGAATGATCGGGAAAATCCTGGCGGCCGCAGTCGTTCTAGCGATTTCCATAGCAGGGTTTGGGGTCTTCTGGTCCACCCACCCGGCCCTGGGCGGTTCCCCCATAGCCACAACGTCGGGGACCTTCTCGTCCACCACTTCCACGCAGTGCACTTCGTCGACCCAAGGGGTTTCTCCGACAGTGCTGAATGGGGCATTCACATATTCGCCCGGCGGCCCTGTCAAGGTCACGTCAGTCCAGGCCCTGCTGTACCCGGAGGCAGGGGGGAACGCGTCTCTCGTCTTCAAGGTGGCCTACGACAACAGCGGGACGGTGCCAATCTATGTGGCTGCAGGTTGTGGAAGCTCTCTCTCGTCTTCGATCACTTCGGGGGGAGGCGTGGTCGAGACGCTCAGATTCCTTGCGAGATGCCTGTGTGCAGAAGAGAGCGTGCCTGTCCAGCCCGGAGCGAGCGCCACTGCGGTTGACCCCGGGTGCCGGAGCGGATACAGCTTCAGGGTGGTGGGTTCAGGGTCGTTCACTGCCAATCTCACTCTGAGCTGGACCGGCTCTCAGAACGGAGCCACTCCCAACCCGACCCAAATAAACGCGGCTTTCAACATCCCCCCGAGCCCGATGGTAGGGTAGACGCGGTCAGTAGCGGGAGGGCGACCCCATTCCCACGTTCAATTCTCATGAACACTACGCCCTGGCCCGTCCAAAATTGCGGATTCAAATGAAATACTAACCATAGGGTCCCTATGAAAACGACCACAATCGCAGCGTCTGCAATCGTTGCGTTGCTCCTCACGGGAGTCGCAGCTGTAGCATTCGCCAGTTCCGGACCCGCACTCTCCAACATCCGCTTGGCCTCGCCCAACGCCCATCCAGACAACCAGGGCCAGCAGGGGACGACCCACCAAGACAACGAATCAGACAGCGGGACAGCCCATGAAGGAGGGTCCCGCCTTGCCTGCTCGAACCTCACAGTCGGCGAAACACTGAGTGTATCGGGACTGGAAGGCCGATTCCAAAACGCAACCAACCACGAGATTCAAGGGAACGCGACCGGCTCCTTCACCTTCAAAGTGACCCAAATCTACGCCCAAGGGTGCACCCTCTCGATCACGAGCGGGAGCCTCAAGCTGGGCTCGACAACCTACACTGTGACTGGCGGGGCAATGATCCTCAATGAAGGAGGACGCTCCGGCCAGGGCACTGGTACAACCTCAGGCGGCTCGTTCCTAATCCGCGTCGACGGATTGCGCGGCAGTTCCTCGTCCGCAGGCGTTGGCTCGATTGGACTCGACCTGAAGCAGGGAGCTAGCGAGTTCCTAGTACACCTAGGAGCCCCCGAAGCAGAAGACTAAGGGACTCTAAGGCTAGGAATCGCCCTCCTTTCTTTTTCCAGCAATGCAGCCGGGGCGGCCCAATCCCAACAGTGGTGCCAGAACCTCGCAAAGGATAATATGAGCTCCGCAGGCGCCGCAAACATGTCGCCTATGGACCTCAAGAAGGTGGCCGTGGTCGGAGCTGGTGACATGGGGCACGGCATTGCCGAGCTCTTTGCCATGAACGGATACGACGTCGCTTTGATGGACAAGTTCCCTGACGCGCTCGAGAAGGCGAAGGGGAGGGTCGCCTCGAGCCTCGACAGGCTGGTCCAGAAGGGAAGGATAACCAAGGAGCAGTCGGAAAGCGCCTACACGCGGATCAATTTCACAGGGGATATGGCGAAGGCGGTCGCTCAGGCAGACATGGTGGTTGAGGCGGTTCCAGAGTCCCTCGAGCTGAAGCGGATGGTCCTGAAGGAGGCTTCAACGTCTGCCCCGGCCGGGGCGATCATCGCTTCGAACACTTCGAACATCAGGATCTCCGAGCTCGCGGAGTCGATTCCGGGCCCCGAGAGGGTGGTCGGGATGCACTTCTTCAACCCCCCGATGGTCATGAAGCTCGTCGAAGTGATACCGGGGGCAAAGACGGACCAAGCGACGCTCGACAAGACTGCGGAAACGTGCACGAAGCTGGGGAGGACGCCGGTCAGGGTGCTGAAGGACAGCCCCGGGTTCATTGTAAACAGAATCAACGCAGCCGAGACCCTGTTCTTCAGCCTGGTGCTCGACAAGGGGCTCGCTACCCCACCTGAGGTCGACACCTTTGCCAGGAGCCAGGGGCTTCCAATGGGGCCCTACGAGCTGCTGGACTTCGTCGGGATTGACATCGGGTACGATTCGCTGATGTACTTCTCGAAGGCGCTCTCCCCTGAGTACGGCAAAGGGGTGACCTTCGGCAGGATGGTCCAGGCGAAGCAGCTCGGCAAGAAGACAGGCAAGGGCTTCTACGACTGGTCGACGGGCAGGGCGCAGATACCCGAGACGTCCCCGACAGACAAGGTCTCGATAATGGACATATTCGCGATTGAGATCAATGAGGCAGTGAAGCTCATCGAAGAGGGGGTCGCCCGGCCGGAGGACATAGAGAAAGGGGTCACGCTCGGGATGAACAGGCCCTTCGGGCCAATCACAGTCGCCAAGGACCTCAGCAACGCAGAGGTGAAGGCGAAGCTGGAGGAGCTGGCCGCAAAGTTCGACTGCAAGATATTCGCCCCAACCAGGTCCATAGTCGAAGGCAAGCTGCGAGACGCGGTCGAGGGGAGGGTCGGAGCGGCAGAAGCGCCAGCGGCTGCCCCAGTGGCCGCCCAGGTGGAGAAGAAGCAGGAGGTCCCGAGCGAAGGAGGACCGGTATACGTTGAGAAGCTGGCAGGGGGGGTCGCCCGGATTGTGATCAACCGGCCGAGGCTGAACACGCTCAACGGTGAAGTCCTCGACGGGCTCGACCGGATAATCACAGGGCTCTGGGATGACCATGAGGTGAGGGTCGTGTTGGTGACCGGGAAGGGGGAGGTATTCTGCGCCGGCGCCGACCTGTCTCAATATTTCAGCAACTCGGTCGCCTTCATGGAGTTCGCGCGGAAGGGGGCCAGGACCATGAGAAGGCTGACTGAGCTTCCCAAGCTGACCATCGCAGTGCTGAAGGGATACGCCCTCGGTGGGGGGCTCGAGCTGGCGCTCTCCTGCGACCTGCGGATCGCCTCCGAGAAGCTGGAATTGGGCTTCCCCGAGCTGACCCGGGGACTGGTCCCTGCGTGGTCCGGGAGCCAGAGGCTCGCGCAACTCGTCGGCCTCTCAAACGCTTCCACGCTGGTGCTGACCAGCGAGAGGATAGGCGGGAAGCGGGCCTTCGAGATCGGCCTCGTGAGCAAGCTTGTCCCGTCGGGGGACCCTGACGATTTCGCTGTGCAGTACGGGACAGCCCTCGCCTCCACGCAGGCGCCGGTCGCGACAATGCTGGCGAAGAGGCTCCTCAACAAAGGGACCGAGGTCCCCTCAGACGTCGGCCTTGAGATGGAGGCGATGTCGGCCGGGGTCCTGTTCGGAACCGATGACCTCAAGGAGGGGATATCTGCCTTCCTCGGCAAGCGGAAGGCGGAGTTCAAGGGGAAGTGAGCGGCCTTTGGTCGAGTTGCGAGAAGTGTACGTCGCGGACTTCCTGAGGACCCCCTTTTCGAGGTCTAGGCCGAGCGAGCCCGAAAGGGACGTGTACAACTCTCTGAGGATGGACCAGGCGCTGGCTCTGCTCATCCGAGGGCTTCTCGAAAAGACTTCGATAAAGCCGGAGGAGATCGGCGACGTCATCACCGGCTGCGCGTTCCAGACTGGGGAGAACTGGCTCTACGGGGGGAGGCACCCCGTCCTCCTGGCTGGGCTTCCAGTCTCCGTTCCGGCTATGGCCATGGACAGGGCGTGCGCTTCGTCCATGAACGCTGTGGCCGAGGGAGCAATGGAGATCATGACCGGCAACTCCGACGTTGTCTTCGCAGGGGGGATGGAGCACCTTACGCACGTCCCTATGGCGAACAATCCGGCGCTGGCACCGAACACGAGGCTTCTGACCAGGCCGGAGTACATGCGGTATCAGATGGGGACCGGCTATTCGATGGGCCTGACTGCAGAGAAGCTCGCGCAGGAGGTGGGAATGTCCAGGGATGAGATGGACGGGTTCTCTGTCGAGTCGCACATGAAGGCAGCGAAGTCCGTCAATGACGGGTGGTTCAAGGGCGAGCTCCTCGAGATGAAGGTCGAGACAGGGGGTTCGGAGAAGGTCATCGACGTGGACCAGAGCATCAGGAAGGACACTACCTTGGAGCAGCTCGCCAAGCTTCAGCCTTCGTTCAAGGCAGGAGGGGTGATCACCCCCGGGAACTCGTCTCCCCTGAACGCTGGGGCCTCTATGGTCGTCCTCGCCTCGAAGGAGAAGGTCGAGGAGCACGGTCTGAAACCCCTCGCGAGGGTCGTCTCCTTCGGCTGGGCCGGGGTCGACCCGAGCGTGATGGGCAAGGGGCCAGTCCCAGCTTCCCACAAGGCACTGGCGAAGGCTGGGATGAAGGTCGACGACATCGATTATTGGGAGGTCAACGAGGCCTTCGCAGTCGTGGTGCTCTATGCGATCAAGGAGCTTGGGTTCGACCCGAAGAAGGTGAACGTCCACGGGGGCGCGATAGCAATCGGGCACCCGCTAGGAGCCTCGGGGGCGCGCCTCGTAGGGACCCTGGCGAGGGAGCTTCACGAGAGTGGGAAGGAACACGGGGTGGCGACCCTGTGCGTGGGCGGCGGACAGGGGTTCGCGACTGTGCTGGAAAGGGTCTGAGCGTTCCTCCAGGTCGGAATGCAAGCCTTCGGGCGGACCGGTCTGTGGTTAATCAGAATAACAATAGAGTTGGGGTGGTTGACTGTTTGAATCAACCAACTCTCGTCCGGCAGACGCTCCGTCCGACTACTACGCGGTCTTCCCCGTAGATTCGGAGGTTGGTGCTGCTGTCGCAACTGAAGACTGCACGACCTCTCCAGATGCAAACCGCTCAGTGACTTGCGTGACCCTGATCCTTACGTTCTGACCTTCCTTCGTCCCGGGGACAAAGACCACAAACCCGTCGACCCTGGCAATCCCGTCGCCACGCCTGCTGGTGTCGGAGATACTGACGTTGTACTCCTTGCCGACCTCGACTGGCTTGTTGAAGGACCCGGAACCTCTTCCGAAGCCTCCTCGACTCCCAAATCCTCCTCGCTGTCCGAAACTCATTTACTTTCACACATCCTACCGTTATTCCATCCAGTAGGTCATGCGCTGGTGGAGGACTAATTAAAGGGGCGTAATGGGAAGTCTGCCTGCCTCGTCGCCTGGGTCCAGAATCCTGGACTCAGTTTGCCGCAGGAAGAAACTAGGCGTAGACCGGCGAGATGTCTATGAATATCTTGTAATCCGCGATCTTGTCGCCCTTCATTTCAAAGACGTTCATGCAGGGAAGCGCGACCTTGTTGCCGTCCTTTCTTGTGTATGTCACCCGGAGTTCAGAGATTACCGAAGAGCCCGCATTCCAGACGTTCAGGACTTCATGGTGAAGACCCCTAATGGTACTGAAGAACTCCGCCACGGCCTTCCGTGTGTTGTCTGCCCCCACGACGGTACTGGCATTTCCGAACGTGAATCGCCCTTCTTTGTCGATGTAAGTGACGAATTTCTCGCTGTCCATACGGTCCACGACCTCAAAGAGATCGGTTACCCACTCGTTCATAGACTAGAACCGATGAGGTCTCGTTTTGAGTGTTACCACTCATCAGTGGTAAATTACAGGTGGCCTCAACATTGAAAGGGGTCCGGCAAGGTCAGCCGCTGCAGGGTTCCTTGGTGTAGGGAAGCAGCCGGGCTCCGGGCCGCTGCGTCGGTCCTAGCAGCGTTAGAACAGAGCTCATGCATCTGGATTTCCAAGCTTCTCCTTACAGGTCGAAGTATTCGCGTAAGTTCCTCTTCGAATCCGGGTACATGTCACTTCGGAACCTTGAATCGCAGTCGATTAGGGACAGGCCCGTCGGCTGTCTTAGTTTGCCTGCCTTGCGTTCAAATCCCACGGGCCCGTTGCTAACTTGCGCAAGTTGCATTCGCTGTGAACCCAGACGACTCCAGCCCTACATTTCTTGGTCAGTGGGTGGGAGTTAAATACCCGACGATATTACCGGTATTACGAGTATGTCACGGAAAAGAGAGAGGCTAGTGAGGACTACCATCACCCTCCCATCATCTCTGAAGGAGAAGATGGCGCGAACTGACGAGAATTGGAGCGAGGTGATAAGGGGCGTTCTCGTTCAGAGGCTCGAAGAGGAGGGCGAATCTGACGTGGCAGAGGCGGTGATACTCAACGAGAGGGTTAGACGACCCGCGCCTAAGGATTGGAGCAGTCTTCAAGTGATTAAGCAGTGGCGAAGAAAGGCCAGTTCGTAGTTGATTCATCAGTTGTAGCGAAATGGTTCCTCACGGAGCCTGGTTCCGACGAAGCAATCAAGCTAAGAGACGGATTCGCCACCGGGCGACTGAAGCTTGTCGTTCCCACCCTGCTGTTCTACGAGGTGATGAACGCCTTGCGGTTCAGTGGGATTTTCAAGAGAGCCGACCTCGTCGTGGCCGCGAGGTCCTTGAGCAGGTACAGGTTTGACATATGGAGACCAAGAGGGAAGCTTCTCGAGCTTTCGACGGAATTGAGTGTCGAGGGAGACTTGACCGTCTATGATGCATGCTACGTGGCCCTGGCACGGAGGATAAATTCGAAGGTCATCACCGAGGACAGTGAACTGCTCACCAAGTTTCCTGTGCATGCCATAGCAATCTCGGAATTCGAAGTCAATTATTGGTGAACCGGGTCTAGATTGATTCTCCGCGATTTTTCCATTTTCGGCACATCAATCAATCATCCTCATGGGTTTGAACCTTATTATAGTTCAAATCCCACCAGGCTCGTTCCTTCTAGATTCATGCAACAATCAGGAACGACTCCACGGAGTGCACAAGCCCTAGTTCGAGCCCACTTTTCGGAGCTATGCTCACACTGTCCGGCCGTCTAGAGGCACGAAATACCCGATTGAAGATGCCGTTACGAAGTAGATCATCCCGTTGAGCAGGAACATCGAGTGTTGGGATGCATCAGTCGGAAGCCCGTTTACAGGCAGAGTGATTACGGCTTCTAGGCTGAGATTGCCGTCATAAATGGATATTCGAGCCTGGACACGCTGGTCGTCCCGGGTCTCGTAGAGATACAGAAGACCATTTAGTCGAAAGGCATCGCGAGTCGCAAGAGCGTGGTCGCCGAAGGCTCTCGCATTCTTGAACACGACTCTGTTGCCCGAGACAGACATTCGGCAGCGTGTGAAATTTGCGGTGTTCGTTGAGTAAATACTGGACCCTATCTCAAAGAAACCCCTCGGTCTTCCGGGATACGGCAAAGATCCGCTGGCTACAGTCGACAAAGAAGAATCTGCCCTGAGCACACTGACAATATTCTTGCACTCAGTCCAGTAGTGCGTCCCATCGTAGGCCATCTCGTCTTCTGCCACCCTCTGGACTGTCTTGACCACGCTCAAAGTGTCCGGTTCGATTTTGTAGAGGGTGCACGAGCCATCTCCTGCCCACAAATACCCATTGTACGCGAAGACGAACCCATTCGCTTCGTGAGAGTTCATGGCCAGCTGACCCCGTATCTTCATGGTCTGTGGGTCAATGCGGTAGATGTGGTAGGGGGCAGTGTTCTTGGCTCCCGGCAGGAACTCCGTTCCGACGTACAAGGAGCCGTTGTAGTAGAGGAGGTGTGCAGCTGAGTTTCGGTCAGGAAGCGCGACCGTCGCATAGACCAGGCCGCTCAGGGCGTCCATCTTCTCTACACTACCACTCAGAAGCCCGACATAGAGGTACCCCTTGTCGCCAACCGCACCCACGAACGGGTTCCCCTGAGAGCTGGCTACCAGCTCCACCTGGCCGGGCGACGGCTTTCCCTGTGAAGCTGAGGAACTCATGAAGTATGCGCCCAACCCCAAAGGTGAAACCACAAGAGCTACCAGGAGCGCAAGAACCACCTTAGATTTCCTTGCTCCTCTATGCACACGCGCCTTGCCTAGCCGGCATTGATAACTCTAGCCCGGCGAACACCTCTCTCAGCCTCCTTACCTCGCAACTTGGAGTACCGACCTGCAGAGCTGGCCATGTCCGGCCAGGGTGCCACTTTTCATCAGGCGAACCCGGCAAAGGAAGAAAGAACCCACATCAGTGTCAACCCCACCTGGCCCGCTAGGCGTGGGTCTGGGGTGCCTTGGTGAGGGTTCGTTCGGGGACTACAAATCGAAGCATTGGTGTATGGATTTCTTGGAAATCCGTAGCCATAGATAGGTATGCAGCATTTCCCAACTATGCCAGTCCCTCTAGACAGGGGGATTTGCTGTGCTGGTGAAAGACTGCGAGGCTGCTCTGTTCTCTAGTGAGCTCTGTCGCGCTGTGATGGTCTCCAGTTTTTTCATTGCCGCTTGGAGTTCAGACTTCGTCGGGCTCCCTCTTGTCTCGTACCTGGTCGCCTTAAGCGCTCCCGCAAGGTTAGCCCACTTGGCTGCTTCAATCACATTCGAGCCCCCGTTGAGGTAGCTGGCGAGTACACCTAGGAACGAATCGCCACTACCGGTGCTATTGACTGCCTTCATTTTCAACAGGGAAAGTTCGACACCCTCGAAGCGCGTGGCGCGGCCTTTGCTCACCAGTAGGCATCCGCCTTTCCCGGAGGTTGCGACCACGGTCATGCTTTGCCTTGCCCGCTGCAGGAGTTCGGAGGCCTTGACCTCTTCGGTCTCTCCGCTCAGCCTGATCAACTCCGCCCTGTCGAGCACGAGCAAGTCCGCGTTATCAAGAACGTCTGCCAGCGCTTCATGCCCTTCCCTGGTTCTGACGCCCGGGCTGTAAATCACTCGCACCCCCGAGCGTTTGGCTTTCCTCGTTGCGGCCAGCGCCACGTCCGTCGGGGTGTCCATCACGACAAGCATAGAAGTTCTCGACAGTACCTTTGCCGGGCCAGCCTTCCTAAGGTGCGACGGGCGTATCAGAGAGTTCGCACCGAAGTGCGTATGGATCGACTTCCTGCCTTCCCCATTCACCACGATGTAAGCCCTGCCCGACCTTGAACCCTCAATGATGATCACGCCATCGGTCACAATTCCTTCTTTCTTGAGCTCGTGAACCTGTCGGTTGGCTATCTCGTCTGTACCGAGCGCCCCTATGAAGGCCGTCCTACCCGGGCCCAGCAATCTGGCGGCCGCGGCTGCAACGTTCGCACCCTTTCCGCCTGAGAACTCCTCGACATCTTCGACGGGGACCTCCTCGCCCAAGCCAGCGAAGGTCTCTTCGAAGATACTCACGTCCCAGTTGATGTTTCCGATGACGGTGAGGAGGCCTCGGACTTTCTCCTTACTTCCCGAACCGTGTCTCTCCAAACTCATTGGCTTCTACGCTCCTGGCACTACCTGAAGTCCGCCTGAATTCCGCGTCCCTGCCGCCGGGCAGGGCTACTTATATGTCGAAGTGCCCCACTTCTTCAGGGCAGCCTTGAGCTCCGGGCTCTTCTCGCCGTACTCCTCAAGGTTCTTGCCCTCCAAGTAGCAGTCGATGGCGTCCCTCAGCGCCTTCGCCCCTGCCCTTCCGCCGTCGGGGTGTCCCCATATGCCGCCTCCCATTTGGACTACGATGTCGGTGCCGAGCAAGTCGAGCAGTGGGTGCACGATGCCGACATGAAGGCCGCCCGAGCTCACGGGCAGGAGGGGCTTCTTGCCGTACCAGTTCTGGGCGAGATTCCAGCCACTGCCCGGGCTTCGGTCCCTGTAGACCTTGTCTCTGAGACCGATGACCTCCTCCTTCGAAGCTTCGAGCTTGCCTATCGCCGTTCCGATGTGGAGCTGGTCAACCCCTATCAGCCTTGCGGTCTCGGCCAGGACTGCCATCGACAGGCCGTGATCTGGGTTCCTAGTGAAGGCAGCGTGGAAGGCCCTATGGGCGTGGATTGCCAGACCCAAGTCTTCGCAGACACCCCTCATGGTCTCCAGAGCCGCCCAGCCAGTCGTGCAGATGTCGATCATCACGAACTCCCCTCCCAAGTCTTGGACCAGCTTAGCGCGCTTCTCCATCTCGCGCGTCTCGCCCGTTATGTTGATGAGGTAGCTCTTCTTCTCGCCAGTCTCCTTCTCCGCCTTGTCCCTATACCTGAAGGAGAGCCTTGCCCGCTTTGCGAAGGAGTTGAAGCCTTGGTTAGTCAGGTTTTCGTCGTCCTTCAGGAGGTCCAGCCCTCCGCTCCACGCCTCGTAGCCATGCATGGCGTGCTCATCAGCCGTAAGCCCGACCTTTGGCTTCGGGACTGACGCAGTTAGCGGCCTCTTGGGGACTTTCATGAACTTCCTGATCCCCCGAGCCCCGAACTGCGCCCCTGCAAAACTCCTGACGATTTCCTCGGGCCAGACAACGTCTACGAGCTTGAGCCCGGCGACGGCCTTCATCCCGAAGATGTTGCCTGCTATCGAACTCAATATCTGGGGCATGTTGGCTCCTTCGAAGAGCTCGGGGGGATAGTACACGCGCACCATGTTTCCGGAGATATCGTAGGCCTTGGCCATCAGCTTCCTGACCAGTGGAGTAAGAGTTGTCAGCGTGGTCCAGGTGCCGACGCTGCTTTCGGATGCAACCCTCCCGGCGGCGTCTTCTAGCGTGAAACCTTGCGCGGGTATGATTCTAAACAGCGCGATCAGGTCCGCCTTGCTCGGTCTGCTCTTGAAGTCGACAAAATCATGGTACCATTCAACCTCCTTTGCATGTGCGTCTGCAGATGCTTGCATTCCTATCACCCTAGCGGCGCCGCGGGAGTCTGCCGGAATATACGACTTGCCTTCGGAACGGGGGCGCCTGTAGCTCTTGCCTAGAAAGAGATTTGAGTGCCTCCCCCAGGTTTCGTGCCGATGCGCAACAGTCCGATCGAATCGACATATCAGATGATTAAGGATATGCAGGTAAGAGGCGCTGGCAGGATAGCCAGGGCTGCAGTCATGGCTCTCAAGGAGTACTGCGACAGCAGGAGGTTTTCTTCAACAAAGGAGTTCTATCGCGATCTCTTTGCTGCAGGCGAGAGGCTGAAGTCAGCCAGGCCGACGGCGGTCTCCCTACCTAACGCTGTGAACTACGTCCTCGTGGCCGCCAAGCGAAACGAAGCAAGGGGCGGCTCTCTCAGGGAAACGACAAAGGCAATCGATGAGCTGTGCGACACCTTCGTGGCCTCTAGCCTCAAAGCTACCAGAACCATAGGGAACTACGGCGCCAAGAGAATCCAAGACGGTGACGTTGTGCTCACACACTGCAACAGCGAAGCTGTCACAGCCGTACTCACGGCTGCACACGAAGCCGGGAAGAAGTTCGAGGTCTTTGCCACTGAGACTCGGCCGAGGTTCCAGGGAAGGATTACCGCGTCGGTGTTGGCGAGGAGGGGTCTAGATGTCTCTCTGATACCCGATTCTGCGGTCAGAGTGTACATGAGGAAGGTGGACACAGTCCTGGTTGGGGCCGACGCCATGGCGGCCAATGGCGCAGTAATCAACAAGATTGGGACATCTCAGATTGCGCTTGTCGCGCATGAGACGAGGGCCAGGTTCTTCGTTGCCGCCGAGACCTACAAGCTCAGCACCACCACAATGCTCGGCGAGCTGGTTGAAATAGAGCATAGGAGCCCCTACGAGGTCGTTCCGAGAGCGTGGCTGAAGGCAAACAGCCGGGTCAAGGTGAGGAATCCCGCTTTCGACGTCACACCTCCCGAGTATATCGACCTGATAATCACAGAGAAAGGCATCTATCCGCCTCAGGGGATCGTCTTTCTGATGAAGGAACTATACGTCGAGCCCCTCGCGGGAATTGGATGAGCCCCAGGCTCTCGTCGACACTACAGTGGCAACTGCCGGCAGAGACTCTTCTCATCGCTTTCTTACCCCACTCACGCATTCTTGGATGCAAGACCGGTGAAAGAAAAAAGGGCCCACGTAGACGCTGACCCCGCCGGGCCCGCTAAGCGTAATTCTGGAGCGCCTTGATTAGGGTTCGTTCGGGGGCTAACCATCGAAGTGTTTCTGCAAGTGGCACTTTGATACTACTGATATGCTGAGCAACCCGGGCGGAAATCCTGGCGACCTTGAACCTTTGGTGAATGCCTCACCGTCAGTTTCTGGAACCTGGATTCACAGCTTGTCACAGGGGGAGACTAGGCGTACACAGGTGAGATGTCTATGAATATCTTGTAATCAGTGATCTTGTCTCCCTTCATTCCAAAGACGTTCACGCAGGGAACTGTAACTTCGTTGCCGTCCTTCCTCGTGTACGTCACACGGAGTTCGGTGATGACTGAAGAGCTGGCATTCCAGACGTTCAAGATCTCATGGTGAACGCCCCCTATAGTACCGAAGAATTCCGACACAGCCTTACCTATGCTGTCGGTCCCCACCACTGCACTTGCGTTTCCGAATGTGAACCGCCCGTCCCTGTCGATGTAAGTGACGAACTTCTCGGTGTCCATTCGGTCCACGGCCTCGAAGAGATCGGTTACCCACTCGTTCATGGAACTGAACCCAGGAGGTCTCGATTTAAGCGTTACCACTCATCAGTGGTAAAACACAGGTGGCCTCTACATAGACAGGAATCCGGTTCGGACAGACCGTGAATGTTCTTCTGTTGCTGAACAGAGAGGTCGTAGGCCGAAGTGTTTGTAGCAGTCCTACTTTGAGAAGGATGAATGTTGCTTGCGAAACAGGTCGTCTAACCCAGAGAATACGGGTTCGACTCCCGGGGGGCCTATAGATTCTGGGGCGCCGAACATGTTATATACTTGTCATTCATGTCTTACATGTAATGAGCGAAGCCGTATCCGTAAGGTTGCCCGAGGACGTGGCAAAGCAATTGGACGACCTAGCTAGGTCGCTTGACCGTCCAAAGACCTACATCGTCACTAAGGCATTGCGCGAGTACCTGGCAGAATACGAGGACTACCTTGTCGCCATACACCGGTTGAGCGACAAGGACGACCGCGTGGTTTCAGAGCAAGAACTGGTCAAGCTTGACCGGTAGGATTCTCTACAAGTCTTCTGTCAGCCGCGACCTCAAGAAGATTAACCCGAAAGATACCGTAAGAATACTTCGAGAGATTCGAACGACCCTCGGTGAGGACTCAAACAGAGGCGAAGCCCTCTTGGGCGAATTCAAAGGTCTCTTCAAAGTTCGCGTCGGTGATTACCGAGTCATCTATGCGGTCGTGGACGGTGACGTCCTAGTACTGAGGATTGGGCATCGAAGCAAGGTCTACTAGTGGCCGCCGTTCCGGCACGTTTTGGTACGTGACCGCAATCGGGTGCACACTGGAGTGGGCGGCCTCCCCTATCACCCAAAGAATCAAACGCAGGAGTGCTATGTTTGTTGTAATAGCACTTTGAGAATCATGGATGTTAGTATCGAGACCCCTGACGAATCGAGATAATTGGGTTCAAACCCCACCGGGCCCGCTAGGCGTGAGGTTGGAGCGCCTTGAAGGATGAGGGTTCGGCAGGATTACTGGTCGAAGTAAAGATAGAATTCGTACGGGTGAGGCCTCGCCGCGACCGCCCTGTACGATTCCATCTCCAGTTCGGTAATGACCTGGATGAGGTCCTTCGGGAATATGTCAAGCAGGAAGCTCACGTCGCTCTGCAGACTCTCGACCGCCTCCTTGAGGCTCCCAGGCAGCTCGCCCACCCCGAACTCTCTCCTCTTCTCAGGGGTCAGCTTGTAGATGTCCTCGTCTACCGGGTCTCCGGGCTCGGTCTTCTTCTTGACACCGTCCAACCCGGCAGCGGTGATGGCCGCGAAGGCGAGATACGGGTTGCACGACGGGTCTGGGGTCCGGAACTCGACCCTCTTCGCCCCCTCAGAGCCCTTCTCGTACGCCGGTATCCTCACGTTCGCCGACCTGTTCATCTTGCTCCAGGCGATGTAGACCGGGGCCTCGTAGCCGGGGACCAGTCTGTGGTACGAGTTCGTGGTAGGGGCCACTATCGCGCAGAGGGCGCGGCTGTGGGCCATGATTCCGCCGATGTAGTACCTTGCGGTCTGGCTGAGCTCTGCGTATGGGTCGGCGGGGTCATAGAACGCGTTCTTCCCGCTCTTCCAAAGGCTCGAATGGACGTGCATCCCCACAGCGTTGTCCCCGAAGATCGGCTTCGGCATCGTGGTCGCGATCATCCCCATCCTCGCAGCCACGTTCTTCGTCACGAACTTGTACGTCATCGTGCTGTCTGCCATTGTGACGAGCTCGTCCCTGTAGATGTCTATCTCGCACTGGCCCGCGGTGGCCACTTCGTGGTGGTGCGCGTTGCTGAAAACCCCGAACCCGTCCCTGAGATAGTTGACGCAGACTCCCCGGAAGTCGCTGAGCGTGTCTACCGGTTGGGCCGGGTAGTACCCGTCCTTGAAGCGTATGGGGAAGTTTGTCCCCGCGGTCTCGTTGGCCGACTCCTTCGATGTTATCCTGTAGTTCGCCGCGAAAGGGTTGTTCGCTTCCCACGTCACGGAGTCGAACACGAAGAACTCCACCTCGGGGCCCCACAACGAATCTGTGAAACCCGCATCACGGATCTTCGTCTCGGCTGTCCGCGCCACCAGCCTCGGGTCCCTGCTGAACTTCCCGCGACCGTCTCCATTCCCGACGTCGCATATCAGCCTCGCAGTCTTCAGGTCGGCTTCAGTCCATGGGATGACCCCATACGTCGAGGAGTCTGGGACCAGCATCATGTCTGATTCGTGGATGTCAACGAAACCCTTGACTGAGGACCCGTCCAGCTTTGCCACGCCGTCCGTGAACATCTCCTCGTTCATCATTTCGACAGGGAGCGTCACGTGCCTCAGCCTTCCCGGGACATCGGTGAACTGAAGGTCTACGAACCGGATTCTCTGCTTGACAACACTGTCCAGCACCTCTTCAGGCTTGAAAGTCCTCGCGACCAGTTCCCCTGTTCCGGTGAGCTGATAGGTCAATTCGACAACGAACAATGGAAATGAATATAAGCCTAGCCGCATCAGAACTGGACGTTCAGTCATAAATTGGCCCTACAGAAGGACAAACCCCATGCAGGCGTGCCGCCGCTCTCTGGGTCCGCTGGACGTTTAGACATCGACCAGCTCGACCGGGATACACTGAGGCTCCTCCTGGTGGACGGGAGGGCTTCGTACAGGCAGCTGGCACATGAGCTGGGCGTCTCGACGACGACCGTTGCTTCGAGGGTCTCAAGGTTGCAGAACGAGAAAGTCGTGAGAGGATACGCTGCCATCGTCGACTTTGAGAAACTTGGTTACGAGCTGACCGCCGTGACAGAGATATTGGTCTCTAAGGGGAAGCTCCTCGAGATGGAGAGGGAGATAGCAAAGCTCCCGGGAGTCTGCGCGGTATACGACGTGACGGGCGAGATAGACGGAGTGGTCGTAGCGAAGTTCAAGGACAGAGAGGAGCTCAGTCGATTCACGAAGGGGCTGCTCGCGATGCCCTTCGTGGACAGGGCGAACACCCACGTAGTCCTTACCACTGTGCGCGAAGATTTCCGGTTGGCCGTGTAGCCTTAAATCGCCCGCGAAGCACCGAGTCGGTCGTATCGAACGTGACCAAGATCAGAGTAAAGGTCGGTGCGGCTGAAGCGGAGGTCGAATCAGACCCTGAGCATCTCAAAGAAGCGATCGACCTGGTCCCCGAACTGCTCGCGAAGCTACCCGCAGCAGGCAACCCTAGGGGGCCATCGCCGGTCTTGCAATCGGGCGAGCCAAGGCCAGAGCAGGCCGACCGTTCCGGTGCGATGCTTCCGACCATAGCCCTGGGGAAAAGCGATTCCCTCGCCGACGTGATCGGGAAGTTCTTTTCCGACCCCTGGGGAAGGGAGAGGAGGAAACTCTCTGACGTGAGGGAAGCGCTGCAATCCTATGGGCTCAACTACCCGAAGCAATCGGTTGCCGTGGCTCTGCTCAGGCTCGCAAAGACGACGAAGATACGCCGCTTCAAAGCCGAGGACGGAGAATTCGTGTACACTGCGGGAAGTCCTGCGGCCGCACCTCTGCAAAGCGCAAGCGAACAAGCACTCGTTTAGCTCGCAACGGCCGAACCGAACCAATTAGGGCGGACCGTCTAGGTCCGTCCGGTCTGCAAAGCGTAAATGAGGTCATCTTGGGGGCAAGACTGGCCAGCGGGGTCCCGAACCGCTTGAACAGGCGAGACTTCCTCAAACTCTGCGCCGTTCTGGGGATAGGGACTGTCGCCACGCTTTACTCCTCTGATATCAAACGCGTCTTTGCGGAAGTGGCAAAGCAAGGCGGCGGCAAGATCCATCTCATCTGGCTGACATTAGCCAGCGAGACTGGCTGTACGGTTTCAATGCTCCAGGCTTCCAATCCGGACTTGGTGGAGGCAGTCCAGAACTTGAGCATATCGGCTGACTTCTGGAAGACGCTCATGACCCCAGACTACGACCTCGGGTGGGTATCTGCCGGCTACACCAAGGAAGACTTGTCCCAGGTGCCCCTCTACAACGCAGCCTTTGGCAACGCCCCGGTCGACGTGCTCGTTGTGGAAGGAGCCCCTCAGCTCGGCGCACCCAACGGAGGCAGCCCGGGAGATTTCTGCACTGTCGGCCAGTTACAAGGGACCACATTGACCGGGTACGAGGTCCTGCAGAAGTTGGCCGCCAAGGCATCCTATGTCATTGCCATAGGCCAGTGTTCGTCCTTCGGCGGGATTCCGGCGGGAAAAGGCAACGTCACCGGCGCGGTCCCTGTCACTGAGGCACTAAAGAGGGCGGCAGTGAAGACGAAGAAACCAATCATCAACATCCCGGGGTGCCCCGCAAACCCAGATTGGACTATCGTGACCCTGGCTACTGTCCTGCAGGGCTTTGATCCGGACCTCGACGAGCTGGGCCGTCCGAGAGCATTCTTCACTTCCTACATTCACGACAACTGCCCCAGGAGGGGCGCCTATGACAGGGGGCAGATGGCGAAGACCTTCGACGACCCAGTCGGTTGCTTCTGGGACTTGGGCTGCAAGGGACCGATCACCCAGTCTGCATGCGCAAAGACGAAGTGGAACGGAGGAACAGGGTTCTGCACGCAGGCAGGGCCGATGTGCTGGGGTTGCATGCATCCAAGCTTCCCTGACCCTCCCGCTAGTGCCTTCTTCTCACAGGTGGAGCTGACTCCGACCCTCCTCGGTCTGACTGTCGACAACGTCGGGGAAGCTGCCTTGGCGGTAACAGCCGGGGTTCTCACCGTTCACGCAGCGAGAAGGGCGATTGACAGGAAAAAGAACGAAACAGCGGGCGGGGACAAGAAGGACGCCCAGGCAGCGGGGCAGACCCAGGAGGCGGAGAAATGACCAGGGAAGTAATCATCGACCCTGTGACTAGAATAGAGGGCAAACTTTCGCTGGAGCTGCAGATTGACGATGCGAAAAACACGATAGTATCTGCAAAGGCTGCGGGGAGTCTTTTCCGCGGCTTCGAAACTATCGTTCTGAACAGGGACCCGAGGGACGCGGCGCCAATACTCTCGGCGATTTGTGGAGTCTGCTACTGCGACCATCACATCGCGTCCGTCAGAGCTGTGGAGGCAGCGGCAGGCATGACCCAGTACCCGGGAGACTACACCTACGAGCAAACCACCATTCCAAAGAACGCAGTCCTAAGCAGGAACGTCGTTGCAGGCGCCGATTGGGCATACTCTCACATGGTTCACCTCTTGGTCCTGGCAGGCCCTGACTATCATCTCTATGGCCTTCTGGGCTCGCTGAAACCATCGTTCGTCCTGAACAATTATGCCGACCTCCTGCGTCAGATCATCATCCCGGCGCAGCAATACATGAACCAAACGATCACCCTCTGGGGAGGAAAGACCCCTCACCCGAGAGGAGCCGTCCCTGGGGGCAACCCGGTGCGGCCCACTGCTGAAGTGATTGAGCAGACAAGGAACAGGATAGGTCAAGCTCGGGCACTGACCGACTTGGCAGTTCCCTTGATCTGGAACTACCTCACCGCGAACGCCGCGAAGTTGGGTGAACTGGGCAGGGGACCGGGGAACTTCATTTCTATGGGTGCCTTCCAGGACCCCACCACTCCAGATGGTACGAACAGGATGCCCCTTGTGATTCCCAGGGGTGTCATGTCGTTCCCAAGTACTTCGCCCAGTCCCTTCGACCCCTCGAAGATAACGGAGGATTCATCTCTTTCGTGGTACCAGCAGACCACCGCCGAGACCGTGATTGGCGAGCAGACGCCTGCGCCTGACATGTCAAACTCTCTTGCATACACTTGGACGAAGGCACCAAGGTATGAGGGGCGCACCTGCGAAACGGGACCCCTCGCGCGTGAATACATCTCCGGGATCTTTCCCAAACTCGGCCGTCTCATTCACGGCGCCCTGCCGGAGGTCTCTGCACTGCCCCTCAATCCGAAGGGTTCTGTCTTCGACAGGATGATTGCGGAAGCACTCGAACTCGCTGTCCTCTTGGGTTCCAGCAACACGACTCCGAACCTCCAGTTTCTTGGAGAGCCATTGAACATCTCGCTTTTCGATTTGTTGAATGAACTCGGTCTGCCGCAAGAGGGATTGATGGAGGCTTGGCTCGACGAAATGGAGAAAGAGCAACCTTCCTACAATCCATCGTATCAGAATCCTGCAGAAGCCGAGGGGATTGGCCTGTGGGAAGCACCAAGAGGAGCGCTGTTGCATTGGATCAGCATCAAGAACTCGAAGGTCAGCAACTATCAGGTGCTGGCACCGACCACTTGGAACGCCTCCCCCAATGGCCCGCTTGAGGGCGCGCTCGTGGGAACTCCGATAGGTCAGACCGGCACGAATGAAGACTTCCGCCCGACAGCGTATGTTGTACGATCTTTCAACCTGTGCATGGCTTGCTCAGTGCACGCCGTGGATGCCCGAGGGAACGAGCGATACCTGAAGGTGCCCTGATGATGCCCGACGTCCGAAGTATCGAAGTGCTCCGCCACGACCTATTCTTCCGTGTGATGCACTGGCTTCTATTCATCGAAGGAATCACCCTCACCCTTACAGGGATGCAACTCGGTAGTATTCTAGGATTGGCCATCTTCCCTCCTGGCAACCTCACAGTCCACATAGCTGTCGGCGTTGCATTTGTGGCCACAGCCGTGTTTTTCCTCTACGGTGTCATTTCAACAGGAGACTACAGATGGGTGGGGCTGAGGAGGATTCCCTACTCTTTCAAATTCATCATCTTCGAAACCAAAGGGTGGTTCCGCATCGCACCGGGGCCACCGGAGCCAATGCTCTATGACGCTGAGAGGAAGCGGTACGTTGAGAAGCTTGTCCCCAGCGTAATCGTGGTCTTCTGGGCCTTCGTGCTGCTTGGACTTGTACTCGCTCTGACAGGAGTTGCACTCGCATTCCCACAGCAGTTCTCATTCGTCTACGTCGCAACGGACTTCATAGGGCGCACTCTTACTGGCGTCACCGGCCTTGCTTTCATGCTTGCATTCCACAGACTAGCGACCTATCTCTTGGTCGTCTTGGTCGCCATGCACATCTACGCCAGCTTCACTTTCAAGCTGGTCCGGTCCATGATCACCGGAAAGAGAAACGAGACAGTCCTCGTCAGCTCTCAATGACGGTGACTCGGCCCGTTTCATCATCGTCGGGCACTGCGGCCGACAGGGCTCTGCCCCCTGGCGTGTCTGGAATAAGTGGTCGGTTTTGCGTGAGAACGCGCACCATCGGCTCTCGCGGCCGCAGGTGGCCTCAGGTTCGCAAGATTCCGCAAGCGTGCGGCTCCCACGCCGATGTTCGCGCTACTCTGATTCCGACGTTTATTAGTGGAACGGAGACCGGCCAAATGGAGGACGTGTCAACACGCCCAAGAACGACGGCCGCAGACCTCCGGGGGAGCTGCCTGACCCTGAATTCGGAGAAGCGGATTTCGTGGATAAAGCAATAGTCATCTGTCTCGGCAATCAATACATGAAAGACGACGGCATCGGGCTCCGGATAGCACAGGGGCTCAGGGAAAGAGATCTGGGAAGCGATGTCCTGGTCTACGACTACCAAGCAGTGGACCTTTCGCTGCTCCGGCACTTCGAAGGAGCTTCCAGATTGATATTCGTAGATGCGTTGAAGGCTGGTACACCTCCAGGCACAATCTCAAGATACACCATTGCTCCGAACAATGATCCTCTCGTTCAGCTGCAGAGTCTACATACGCTAAGGCTACACGACATATTTGATCTCGCGAGTCAGGCTGGTCTTCTCTCGTGTCCCGTGGTCATACTCGGGGTCGAGCCGAAGGACTGTGGCCTTGGCGAGGGGCTGACCGAGGAGCTGCAGGCTGCGTTGCCCAGAGCCATCGAGGCGGTAATCAGAGAGCTGAGGTCTCCTTGACCGGCACATGGCGAGACGCTCGACGGGTTCGCCTCAGGCAAAGAGTACTGACGAAGGCCAATTGCCCCACTCCGGCTTGTCCGATGGGACTGGCGGGGGTCGTCTTCGAGTCCACTCCCGCGAGCTCGACCTCTCGCTGGTCGGATGACTGAGGTTCCCTCGGCTTCGGACCGACTACAGTGGTGGAGACAAGAGGATTCGGCGCGGCCCATTCTGAGTGGATTCAGACCAAGGCGTCCGCGCGCTCGGCCGGATCCACGACCGTGCCGAAGGCACGAGTCTGCGGACAGTCCCCGGGGCGGCGCGCGCACTTGCCACACACGCTTCTCACTATTGAGAAATGCCACACCGCTATTTATGCCCCGTTTGGCTGCTGCCCTACATGGCCTTTCCGCCACGCCGCGTTGGGCCTCACCATCGGATGGAAAGGGCTGCGACTGGTCTGGGGGGAAGTTCGCGGGTTTCGGGGAGAGGTGTCTCGTCATCGCCAAACATTGCAATGACGGGGACTGCCATCGCGCAGGACATAGTGAAGCTGGGCGGAGCGGGAATCAAGAACTGCTACCAATGCGGTACCTGCACTGCTGTCTGTCCTCTCTCTGAGACCTCTTCTGCAAATTTCAGGAGAACGATAAAGTACGTCCAGCTGGGCCTGGAGAAGAAGCTCCTCGGAGACTTGACTCCCTGGCTCTGCTACTATTGCGGAGACTGCCAGGCATCCTGTCCCAGAAAGGCGAACCCGAGCGAGATCATGGCCGCGGTGAGGCGCTACCAGACAGGGAGGTATGACTGGACAGGATTCTCATCCAGGTTGCTGAGGTCGAAGCGGGTGGAAATTGCTTCCATCCTCTTCTTGGCGGCGCTAACGGCAGTGATCGTCTGGATGTTTCACGGTCCCATCGTCACTAGCGCAGTGCAACTCGAGACCTTCGCCCCGCTCTTCATAGTCGAGCCAGCGGGGATTGCAGTCTTCGCGATATTGGGCGCAATCCTGCTGAGCAATACCTACAGGATGTACAGGTTCACGAAGGAAGCCTCTGCCCCGGTCGAATCCGAACCCTCTGGAGGTCCAGTGACCGCGATCAGGAAGGCGTTCAGCGTCCTCGCCGCCTATTTCCTCACGCAATTTCCGATGAGCGGGTGTGGGGCGAGGCGGAGGTGGGTCGACCACCTGATCATTTTCGGCGGCTACGCGACCTCCTTCGTGCTCTTCGTCGTCTTGCTGAGATACACCCTAACTAACGAATTCTATCCGTTATGGAGCCCCTTCCTGCTGGCAGGCTACTTGTCTTCGCTGGCCCTCCTCTACGCCACATCCATCTCCGTACTGCGGCGGCTGCGCAAGTCCGACACCTACTCGAGGTCTTCGCGCCACTCGACTGACTGGATGTTCATTCTGCTCCTCCTTCTGACCGCGTTGACAGGGCTGCTCGTCAATGTCTTCAAGTACCTCTCCATGCCTCTTCCGACTTACGTCATTTTCACTGTGCACTTGTCCTTCGTCGTCCCCCTGCTCGTCCTAGAGGTGCCCTTTGCGAAGTGGTCTCACTTGGCCTTCAGGCCCTTCGCTGCGTACTTCGCGTCTCTGCGAGGGATGAAGGTCCCGAGGATAGGAGGAGAGAAGGTCGTCTAACCAGGTCCTTGTGGTAGGGGGAGGGATAGCCGGCATCCAAACAGCACTGGACGTGGCAGACCAAGGAATGAAAGTCTTCCTGCTCGAGAAGACCCCCAGCATCGGGGGCAAGATGGCGCAGCTTGACAAGACATTCCCCACTCTTGACTGCGCATCTTGTATCCTCACCCCGAAGATGGTGGCAGTTTCCAGACACAAGGACATAGAGCTGCTCACCTATTCCGAGGTGAGGGAAATCAGGGGGACAGCGGGGGATTTCACCGTGACAGTGGTGAAGAAGCCGCGATACGTGAACTTCGACGCCTGCACGGGGTGCGGAGAGTGCTTTCTCAAGTGCCCCTCGAAGGCCCCGGACGAATTCAATGTGGGGCTCAATGAGCGGAGGGCGATTTACCTCCCGTTCCCCCAGGCAGTCCCGCGCAAGGCCACGATAGACGCTGAGCACTGCTGGAGGCTCAACCCCCCCGAGAAGATGAGAAAGAACGCGCAGGACAGGGGGATCACGCTCTGTGGTGTCTGTGCGAGGGTCTGCCCGCCAAAGGCAATCGACTTCAACCAGAAAGAGGAAGTCGTCAGCCTCAACGTTGCTGCGATAGTCATAACGACCGGCCTGGAGCTCGAGGACCCGCGAAAGGTTCCCGAGTACGGTTACGGGCGGTACCAGAACGTCTACACCCATCTCGAATTCGAGAGACTGCTTTCTTCCACTGGTCCGACGACTGGGCACATACTGAGGAGGTCGGACAATTCCCCTCCCAGAAAGATTGCCTTCATCCAGTGCGTGTGCTCCCGCGACCTCAGAACGAATTTCTACTGTTCCGCCTTCTGCTGCATGGCTTCAGTAAGGCAGTCCTTGCTCGCCAAGGAGCATATTCCTGGCGTCGACTGCACAGTCTTCTACATGGACCTGAGGGCCTTCGGGAAGGGATACTACCAATTCTACAGGAGAACGGAGGAGGAATATGGAGTCAAGTTCGTCCGTGGGAGGGTTGCAAGAATTGTATGTGTTTAGGTCACGGTCAATTTTGGCCTTCCAAACGATATTTCAGCCCGTTTTCCCGCACGAATTCGCTGGAGACCTAAACACATACCAAGAATTGAAGAGAATCCTGAAACGAAGAACCTGGCCCTGACCTACGAAGACACGCTCGCCGCCGGGTATCAGAAGTCAGAATTCGACATGGTCGTGCTGGCTGTGGGAATAAAGCCGAGTGACATCTCCCCCCCCATCCCGATAAGAACTAGCGCGACTCGTAGCATTGGAGCCGAGTCCCCGCTCGCTCTGGAAGTGGAAGAGGACCGCTTCCTGAAGCTGCTGAACCCGTACCTCAACCCGGTCGCCACGTCTGTCAGGGGCATTCTCGTCGCTGGGGTGGCCGCGGGCGCAAAGGACGTGTCGGATTCAGTCACCCAAGCGAGCGCGGCCGCGATGAAAGCAAGCATATTTGCAGCGGGAGAGGTGTGGACATGAAAGACGAGCCGAGGATAGGCGTCTACATTTGTCACTGCGGCCTCAACATAGCGGGGACCATAGACGTGGGCGAAGTCGCGAAGTACGCGAAAACGCTCCCGAACGTTGTCCTGTCCAAGGACTACGTGTTCATGTGTTCTGCGCCGGGGCAGGAAACCATCAAGGACGACATCGAGAAGAGCAGACTCAACAGGGTCGTGGTTGCAGCGTGTTCCCCTACCATGCACGAGGCGACCTTCAGGGGCGTGCTCAAGGATGCCAACCTCAACCCGTACCTCCTTGAGCAGGCGAACATTCGCGAACATTGCTCTTGGGTCCACCCCGACGACAAGCGGGCAGCCACAGAGAAGGCCACTGACCAGATTCGAATGTCAGTCGCGAGGGCAAGGCTTCTGGAACCACTTGAGGACATAGTCGTGAAGGTGCAGCCCAAGGTCCTCGTCGTCGGTGGCGGAGTCGCTGGGTTGGCTGCAGCGATTGACCTGGCCAACAGGGGACTCGGCGTCGACCTGGTCGAAAAGGCGCCCACACTCGGGGGGAGGGCAGCCCGAACGGGTTGGCTCGCCCACACAGAGCAGAGAGGAATCGACATGGTGAGGCACATGATGAGCTCTGTCGAATCGGACCCGCTCATCAGCGTGTTCACAGACTCGGAGCTCGTTAAGCTGGACGGTTCCGTAGGGGATTTCACAGCCACTATCAGGGTCGGCCCGCGGCGTGTCAACGAGAAGTGCATCCTATGCGATGAGTGCGCTGCCGTCTGCCCTGTGCAAGTCCCCAACGAATTCGAGTACGGACTCACCAGCAGGAAGGCGATTTATCTCCCCTTCGCAGAAGCTTGCCCCTCAACATACGCGATAGACTCCCTGGCGTGCACGATGTGCGGGAAGTGTGTTGACGCGTGCAGGTACGGTGCCATCGACCTCAAGGAGGAGCCCGCAGTGTTGGAGGCCAAGGTGGGAGCAGTGATCCTCGCCGCCGGCTACGACCCGTACCTTCCCCCGGTCGGGGAATACGGCTACGGCAAGAGCCGGAATATTCTGACGCTCTTCTCCCTGGAAAGAATGCTGGATGACAGCGGGCCCACTCGTGGGAGTCTCCTGATAGACGGCAAGGTGCCGAGAAGCGTCGCTTTCATCCTATGTGTCGGCTCGCTCGGAACCACGAAGAACGCGAAGGAATATTGCTCGCGCATGTGCTGCACGACCAGCCTAAGGAATGTGCTGAAGATCAAGGAAAAGCACCCCGAAACAGATGTCTACGTTCTCTACAAGAACATAACAACATACGGGAGAGGTGACGAGAAGCTCTACGAGGCGGCGGGGGAGAAGTTCGTCAAGTTCGTGCAGTTTGAGGACCCCCCCGAAGTCCTGGAAGGGAAGGAGGGTCTTGCAATCCGCGTATTCGCAACCTCGATTCAGGAAGACATCCTGATTCCCGTCGATTCAGTCGTTTTGTCCGTGGGGATGGTCCCCAGGTCCGATATGGCTGCGCTCCGTTCTGTCACAAAAGTAGGCTGCGGAACGGATGAGTTCCTAAGGGAGGCACACTTGAAGCTCCGGCCTGTCGAAGCTCCCACCGACGGAATCTATCTCGCAGGTGCAGTGACAGGTCCCAAGAGCATCATCGAGAGCGTGATGTCAGGGAGCGCATGCGCCGCCAAGGCAAGCGCGCTGCTGGTGAAGGGTCACGTCGATGTCGAGCCCATAATCGCTTCGGTCAATGAAGACTTGTGCAGTGGTTGCGCAATCTGTGGGGGGATGTGCCCCTTCGGGGCGATTTCCATGAGGAAACGCGAGGGCAAGGGGAGGGTCGCCCATGTGGAGAGTGCATTGTGCAAAGGGTGCGGAGTCTGCGTCGCCGCCTGCCCATCGGGCGCCCTCGAGGAGCCTTCCTACAACGACGCACAGATGAAGGCACAGGTCGTGGCGTGTCTCACCGAAGGAGGACAGTCGGATTGAAGATCATGGTGTTCGCCTGCAATTGGTGCAGCTATGCTGCCATGGACCTGGCCGGGACGAGCCGGTTCAAGTACCCTGCTGACACCAGAGTGATAAGAGCGCTCTGCTCCGGCAGGATCGACTCTCAACTCGTCCTTGAGGCTTTCAAGGACGGCGCGGACGGCGTCCTGGTCGCAGGATGCCATCCCGGCGATTGCCACTACATGGTCGGAAACGTCAAGACGCTAAGGCGCTACAAGCTGTTGAGGAGGATGCTTGACGACCTCGGAATCGAGAAAGAAAGGTTCAGGCTCGAATGGATTTCCGCGTCCGAGGCGGACAAGTTCGTGAGAGTCGTCAAAGAAATGGTCGAGGCGATAGGTGGCCTCCCCCCAATTCAGACCAAACCCGTCGAGGTGAGTGTGCACGCCTAAGCCGAAGGTTGCGCTCTACTGGTGCGCCAGCTGCGGAGGGTGCGAAGAGGCCGTGGTCGACCTCGCGGAAAGGGTGCTCGACCTCGTTGGGCTCGTAGACATAGTCTTCTGGCCTGTCGCCCTCGACTTCAAGCTTGCAGACGTGAAGGCGATGGCAGACAAGTCCATCGACGTCTGCCTCATCAACGGCGGAATCAGGACAACCGAGAACGAGAAAGTTGTCAAGATCTTAAGGGACAAGTCCAAGCTCGTGATTGCCTACGGTGCGTGCTCATCCTGGGGTGGAATCCCCGGACTGGGGAATCTGTCCAGTAGGGAGGAGATTCTTGATTGGGTCTACCAAGGCGCGCCTACCAACGAGAACCCGCAGAATGTGCGGCCAGCCTCGCTGACCGTTGACGGGGTAGACCTCGAGTTGCCCGCTCTCCTCGCCCGGATGGAACCTCTCGACAAGGTCATAGACGTGGATTACTACATTCCTGGGTGTCCACCGACCCCTGACGTCACATGGAAGGCCCTGACAACGATCCTGTCAGGAAAGCTCCCTGAAAAGGGCGCCGTCATCGGCGCAGACAGCAGAGCGCTCTGCCACACCTGCCCCCTGAATGATTCGAAGCCGGAAAGCGTCCTAATCAAGGAATACAGAAGAATCACGGAGTTCACCCCCGACCTCTCGAAGTGCCTGCTCGTTCAAGGTCTCCCCTGCCTCGGCCCGGTCACACGCGGAGGATGCGAGGCGCTGTGCGTCAAGGGGGGGATGCCCTGCACGGGCTGTTTTGGTCCCCTTGACGGAGTGGACGACTTCGGAGGGAAGGCTGTGACATTCCTCGCTAGCATCCTCGACCTCGAGGACGAGAAGGAGATCGACCGCGCCTTCTCCAAGCTAGTCGACGTGGTGGGGCTCAGCTACAAGTATTCCTTGCCTGCTTCCGCCCTGAAAGGAAGGTTGCGGACCGAGAGGGGAGTCACTTGAGAGAAGTCGTGATAGACCCGATAACCAGGCTGGAAGGCCACGGACGGATAGTCGTTGTGCTGGACGACAACGGGGACTGCAGCAGAGCCTACCTTCAGATTCCGGAATTGAGAGGGTTCGAGAAGTTCGTCCAGGGGAGGCCCGCCGAGGACATGCCACAGATAACGTCGAGGATCTGCGGAGTCTGTCCGATGGCTCATCACATGGCCTCGACGAAGGCACTGGACGACCTCTACAGGGTCGACCCTCCAGCCTCAGCAGTCGGAATCCGCGAATTGGCTTACAACATATTCATGTTGGAGGACCACGCGCTCCACGTGTACTTCCTGGGGGGACCGGATTTCATCGTCGGGCCCACTGCTCCCAAGAGCGAAAGGAACGTCCTCGGTGTCATCAACAAGGTCGGCTTGGAAGTCGGAAAGCGGGTGATCGGGATGAGGAGAAAGTTAAGGGAGGCAAACACACGGATTGCCGGCAAGGCAATACATCCGGTGTTCGGGGTTGCGGGGGGTGTCTCGAAGCCGTTGAGCCGGGACGACCTGGAGCAACTGAAGTCCATGGGGAAGGAGGCGCTGGATTTCTCACTGTTCACCCTGAAGGTGTTCAAGGACCTGGTGCTGTCGCGAAAGGATTACGTCGACATAATCACGAGCGAGGCGTACACACACAGGACCTACTACATGGGGCTCTCGGACAAGAACAACCATGTCAACTTCTACGATGGCAAGGTTCGGGTCGTCGACCCGTCCGGAAAGGAGTTCGCGAGATTCGACGCCCACGAATACCAAAAGCACATAGCGGAACACGTGGAGCCGTGGACCTACATCAAGTTCCCCTTTCTGAAGAGCGTCGGGTGGAACGACTTCTCAGACGGAGAGAAGAGCGGTATTTACAGCGTCGCCCCCCTGGCAAGGCTCAATGCCAACGAGGGGATGGCGACCCCTGAAGCGCAGGCAGCCTACAAAGAAATGTTCAGCACATTGGGAGGGAGGCCCGTACACCACACTTTGGCGAACCACTGGGCCAGGGTGGTCGAGATGGTGTATGCGGCTGAGAGGATACAGGAACTTGTGGGCGACTACGGACTGTCGGCAGAGAAGGTCAGGAACCTCAACGTCTCGGTCCCCTCCACCGGAATCGGTGTTGTGGAAGCCCCTCGCGGAACCCTGATACACCACTACGAAACGGACGAGCGTGGTGTAATCAGGAGGGCCAACCTGCTTGTCGCGACCCAGCACAATGCCGCACGGATAGCCCTCTCCGTCGACAAGGCAGCAAAGAGCTTCGTCAAAGGGGGTGATATCAGCGACGGGATGCTCAACATGGTGGAGATGGCCTTCAGGGCCTACGACCCCTGCCACGCGTGTGGCACCCACTCCCTCCCTGGGTCGATGCCATTTGAGGTTGAGCTGCGCGACAGCAAAGGAGAACTCGTCGGTGTGAGGAGGAGGGGATTTGATTGAGGCCCCGGAACACTGCGATATTCATTGGCAACAGCATATTCGGGGACGATAGAATAGGGCTCGTCGTGGGGGAAATCCTCAGGACGAGGCTGGAGGAGCTGGGGTTCGACGTGCAGATCATCGAAAGGACTGGCTTTGCCCTTCTGGACAGCCTGTCGGGCTACGACAGGGCGGTCGTGATAGATAGCGTCTGCACCCGGAAGAACCCCGCTGGAGATGTCCTTTTGTTCTCAGCGGACGATTTCAGGTTCGTCAAGACTGGGGCGCCCCACGTCTCAGGCCTCCCCGAAGCCATGCAGCTCATGAAGGGGCTGAGAATGGACCTGCCGCAGGTGTCGATAGTGGGCATCAACGTCAGCGACCCCTACACTCTCTCAGACGACATTTCTGAAGACCTGAGGGAAATGCAAGACGCAATCTCAAGAGAAGTCTTAGCAAGGATCCTGGCCTCGTCAGGGGGATCAGTGAACGCATGAAATGTGCGTCGGCATCCCCGCTAGGGTCCTTCGAGTAACCCAGCTCGAGGCGGAAGTGGACACCGGGGACGGGCGGCGAAGGAAGGCCTTTCTTGCATCCCCGGAGGTCGTTCACAAAGGGGACTTCGTCCTGTTGTACGCCAACACTGTGATGAGCAGGATAGATCGTCGGTCGGCTCTCGAGTCACTCGGATACATGAAAGAGATGGCTATTTGGGTCGCCGAGGAAGACGGCCTCGACCCCCTCGAAATCGAGCGCGTGTTCGAGAGAAGAATCAGGAGAGTGACCGGGGTCACTCGTTCGAGCGGCAGCTAGGACAAGTTCGCAATCCTTCTCATCACTGGTGTCCGCGTCCGGCCCCCCACAGGCGCGGTCCTGCGAGCGCTGCGAATGACCACTGAGACGACTGCCTATCCAATTCTCCCAAACCAATTTAAGCCGAGCCGAGGTCCGTCCGCGGCGGAGTTCCAGGCCATCCATGTCCTCAGAAAAGGACCTGTCGGTCATCGTAAGCTACGGTGATGCAAGAGTAGAGTTCTCAGGCTCTCCTGAAGTGGTCCTCCGTTCTCTGCACGAGTTCGTCTCGAAGGTTGTACCAAACCTGGAATTGGCCCGGGCGATAACCGCGAACTACTCGCTTAACGAAATCATCCAGCTCTTCCGGGAATACATCAGGATAACCCCGGAGGGTCCCCGTGTCTGGATTGAAGACAAGCGGCTGAGCGACAGGGACGTCATACTGCTCCAGCTCGTAGCGGCACGGGCGTCGAACCTCACGGGCAAGGAGAAATCCGACGCGATGAGCGTCGCGGAGATCCAGTCTGCGACTGGGCTCTACCCGAAGACGATCTCCTCCAGGCTCAGCGAGCTCACCAAGCAGGCTCTGGTGGAGAGGGCTGACAGCGAAGGAGGGGGGCGCTACAGGATATCGACCATGGGGGTCAGCAGGCTCAACGAGCAGCTGTCGAAGAAGTTCGCGAAGTGAAGTCGAACCGTCGATTTTCAGTCTACTGCGGTTTCACGGGATCCTGAGCTTGCGAACCGAAGGGCCTCTTCTGAACGTACCTGTAGTTGCGCATGGTGCCGTCCCTGAACAGGGTCCCTTCTCGAACAAGGTCGACGAGGGTGTGGGCCACCGCGGTCCTGTCGTAGTGATAGCCCCTCCTGCTCATCTCTTCATGCACCTCGGACAGCGACCTCGGGGCTGAGAACCAACCCTCCCTCCACATTGTGGTCATCAGGCCCCGGCATGTCTCGAACCTCCTCTCTTCCTGGTCCGGTAATGACTGTTCGATGATTGCTGGTTCTTTTGACGCCATCCCTGCGAGGACGCTTTCCACAGCCTGCTGGACCCGATCCTCAGGGGAGGTAATCTCAATCTCCCATGCACCTCGCTTCAATCTTACAGTTACAGTAGGGGGCTTTTCGGGTTCGCTCAACTTCGCCCTGACCTGCGGCTATTGTTCTTGGCCATCATGCGCAACTCTTATTAACCCACCACGCCTACACTATTGGTGGCCAACATGTCCAAGATATTAACCCTTCCCGACACAGACAACACAGAGCTACTGAACTCTATCGCGAAGGAGTTCAGACAGGGATTCAAGGAACTGGCGGAGCAGGCGGAGACAGAGCTCTCGGGCCGGAACTTCATCTTCAGTCGATACGGGAAGGAGCTGTATCCCTACTTCGAGGAGACAGACGCGGCTATGGTCCCTGGGTGCATAATTCCCGTCAAAGAAGGGCGGCCGGTCGCGTCCGTCGACTCGACGTGCGTGCTAGTTGGCGAGACCTCTGATGGGGCCCTCTACGCTGCGAGAACCGCTGTAGGGATATCGCACGAGGGGTCCCTTCGGAAGTTCGTGAGGCTCGGTCCGCTGCTGGTGTACGCCTCCGCTTCGGGGCTCAGCGGTCTCGGGACTAGGCTGTCTTCCGCAGAGCTGTCGATGCTGTTGTCCGATCACATGGTCGCAGAACGGATGATCAGGAACATGATTGAGCGGCGCGTGATAGAATCGCTCCTAGCCTCAGACGAAAGGCTCGTTGTGATGCTTGACGGCTCGCTGAAACACCCGTTCGGACAGTTTTCAGGCTCGCTTCCCACCTGGTCCAATCGGGGGAACTCCCTCGTCGGATTCTCAAAGTCGAGCAACCTGATTTTCTCCGAGATTGCGGTCGGCTCCGTGATGAGGGCGGAGGGGGCAGCGTTTGAGATGGTGGATGAGGGGCCGGTGAAGACCGTGCTTGCGAAGTTCTCCCCAGACGGCCTCGTCTTCAGGCTCGACCTGGTCGAAGCCGACGACCCAGTGGAGACGACCCTTGGAAGGATTCTCTGGAACGACGCGTTCTCCGCCGGTTACCCTGAATCACTCAAGCTGGCGCATCACCTCTCAATCTTCTCGAACGCCGAGGACCAGGCGCTCAAGGCCTTCGTGACGAAGCGTTTCAAACTGCGCCGGCTCCCGACCTTCACGCTTCGGACAATCGCCCTGGGCAGCTTCAGGGGAAGTGCCTGAAGTGATTTCAATAGTCTCATTTGCGCACCAGTGGACGCTCATTCCATTCAAGCTTGCTGATTGGGCTCGCGAGAAGAGCATCTCGCACAAGCAATGTGAGGTACAAGTCAGTGCAAATTAGCCTCGGGTATCGGACAGAACTCAGGCCGAGCAAGACTCAGATTGCTTCGTTCACGAAGGCGTGTGGTATCGCAAGAGTTGCCTACAACTGGGGCCTTGAGCGCAACAACAACATCTGGCTCTATAACCAACTTCCTCACGAGCCAATCAAGTTCGAATTAGCGATGGACCAGCACCGCCTGCTCAACGAGAAGAAACGGAAAGATTGGACTTGGATGTACGAAGTATCGAAATGTGTCCCACAGGAAGCGTTGCGAGACCTTGGTAACGCATTCCATAATTTCCTGAAACGGCCAGACCACTTCGGATGGCCGAAGTTCAAGAGCAAACATGCTAATGTGCAGTCTTTCACGCTGACTGGAACCATTCACGTCACGAGCGGTTCGATTCAATTGCCAACGTTCGGGGATGTCAAACTCAAGGAATGTGGGTACTTGCCGTCCGGCCGCCGCGTTCTTTCTGCCACAGTGTCCAGAAGGGCTGGGCGTTGGTTCATATCTGTGGGCATGAGGGAAAGAATCAAGGTTCCTAAGAACGTCGGCGCCATCGTAGGAGTGGACTTCAACGTCAAGAACAATGTGGTCTCTGATGGCACCGTCTTTGAGAACATCAAGAGACCGGACGGAGTGGAACGGAGACTAAGACGCCTTGAGAAAGCAATGGGCAGAAAGATGAAGGGAAGCAACAACCGCTGGAAAGCACGTCTCAGGTTACAACGGCTCAACATGCGGATTGCTGACGCCCGAAAGGACGCACTGCACAAGATGACGACATGGCTAGCGAGAACCAAGTCGGTCGTCGTCATAGAGGACTTGGCAGTCCAGAACATGACGAAGAACCACCGCCTCGCTGGAGCCATACTGAATGGTTCTCCAGCCGAACTGAGGCGGCAGCTGGAATACAAGACGAGATGGTACGGAAGCAAACTGGTGATAGTACCAAGGAACTTCCCATCCACAAAGATGTGTTCCAGATGTCATGCCGTCAAGAAAGAAATGTCTCTGTCTGAACGAGTCTACACCTGCGAGGTGTGCGGCCTTGTGATGGACAGAGACCTGAATGCAGCGAAGAACCTTGAATGGTATGCGACCGTCGCTGGTAGTTCGCCAGAGACGTTAAACGCCTTTGGGAGGCAGGAGGTCACAGCCTATCATCTGGCAGTGCCTGCCGTCATTACTGGAGGCAGTGCGAGTGGTCACAAACGACCATCAACCGAGAACGGAAGTGCCTGATCCTGAAGATACTCAAGAAAGAGTCCGACGACATCCTCGTAATAGCCGCAGCCAAGGAGGAGGCCCGGGTGGGGGACTACCTCCTCGCCCAGGAAGCGAAGCGGAGTCTCGTCCTGCAGATTTACAACGAAAGGTACCTCGACGTCGACGGAATCGAAGAGGAGATCGCCCGCGAAGAGGTGCTGTCGGCTTCAGCCAACGGTGTCACCGACGACCCGACAGAGATGAGTACGATTTCGAGCCTCATCAGGGACATGAGGATCCTCGTCTGCAAAGCCAGGGGGACGATGGCCAGGGGGAGACTGACCCCCCAGATCGACTGGGTGCCGTCGAGGACCAACACTCAGGTCTCGAGGCTCATGGTCGACGAACTCGTGGGGAGCCTCATCCCGCTCGGCAGGAGGAAGATCAAGATCGGCAAGGTCGACGCCGCTTCGGAGTTCTCGGTCCCGGCAGAGGCACTCGACGGGAGGATAACCCTAATCACAGGCCGGAAGGAGTCTGGGAAGTCGCACCTCGCGAAGATACTCCTCCGAGGTCTCCTGGAACACGGAGCATACAGCATAGTCTTCGACCTCAACGACGAATACGGCGGGATTGGGCAGCTCGGGGACGGAAGCAAGACCCCTATCGCTTCAAAGGTCAAGGTGATGAGGCCCGGGAGGGAGATGAAGCTCTCCCTTTCATCGGTGGGGCTCAGGGCTATCACAGCCCTTCTCTCGCACTCGCTCGACATGCCGGGAACATCTCTGCGCGAGTTCGTGAAGATCTGGGAACAGCTGGAGAGCAGGGGGGAACTTACGCTCGCCTCGCTTGAGGCTGGGATACGCCAGTGGAGGTGCAATGAGTTCGTGAGGGACGCGCTCTTTGCGAGATATCACACCCTCGCGTCCTGCGGCCTCTTCACCGACTCCCCAGAGAAACAGTTCGACCTGAGAGACTTCCTGTCGTCGAACAGGGACGGATGCTCGCTGATCATCTCTCTGAGCGGAGTCTCCCCCTTGAACCGCAGGATGGTCGTCGAGTTGGTCCTCTCAAAGCTGGTGGAACTCCTCGAGCAGCGCAGGGTCCCCCCGGTCTTCCTCTTCGCGGAGGAGGCGCACCTCTACCTGAGGGAGACGTACTGGGAAGACCTGATTACGAGGATGCGCCACTTCGGGGTCTTTACAGTGTTCGTCACCAATCAGCCTGACGCTATAGACCAGAAGATCTACCGCCAGGTGGACAACATATTCCTCTACAACTTCAGCAGCGACGCCGACCTCTCGCTCGTCTCCCAGGCCTCGATGGCTGACACCGACACAGTGAAGGCGATCGTCAGGACCCTCCCTCCAAGGATGTGTCTCGTGCTGGGGCACGCTGCATACAACCTGCCCATGATAGTCACGGTCGACCCCTTCGACTCTCCGGCGAGCGGAATGACGAGGCGCTTCTTCGAGGAGACGATAGAGCTGAAAGCGTGACCGCTTCCTAAGTCGTCACCAATTCAAACCTGGGCACATCATCCGGGTCAGTTGAGCCCAACAGAGGCGTCTGGATGTTTCAGGGGTTTGACCTTTGCCCGGAATCCAATGGTGCGTCCGGTCACCTTTCGCGCGCTGCGCAGGTCCTTCCAACGGACCAATCTGTTTGCCCGCAAACTCTGAAGCTCAAACCCTTCACTCTGCGCTACGGAGGATCTTTCTCAGCGCGAGAGGGCTCACCCCGACCAACTGGCTGAGTTCCGCCAGGGTGATCTTCCGTGGAAAGTCGAAGTATCCCCTTTCTATCGCGACTGCCAGCACCCCCCTCTCTCTTTCGGTCAACGTTGCCTTCTGGTCGAGGGGTGAAACGTCTTCGACCCTCGCTTCGATTCCTTCTTCCCCCAATTTGGTCATGATTTGCGACAGGTCATTCGTGGCGCTTGCGATGAAACGCCATTTGGCTGGAATCTCGGTTGAATCGAATGGACATTCCAGACAGAGAATCGCGGCCCCAGCGGAGGCTCGGCAGACACCGGGCCTCTCAAGGGTCACTAGGACGTGTGTCCGCTCGCCGTCGTCCTGCACTTCGTAGGCCTGCATGACTCCTGTCATCCTTCGTATGGTGGTGAGCGTCCCTTCTATGGCCTTCGGGGTCCCCGTGAGTTCCAAGAGCATCACCATTCCATTTCTGTCGAACGGCCTGCAGTCTGCGATAGAGAGCTCCGCACCGTTCAGCTTGGCTGCTGCCTGGAGGTCATTTCTTGATTTCACTTCAAGCGAGATTCGTCTGAGCATTCTTGTCAGATGCATTAGGGTACCCGGCCCGTATTTAACGCGGTGGTGCTGTGACGGTGTCCACTATTCTCACATGATGTGGGGCGTTATATGCGGCGCCCAAGTCAGATGGTATTGCGAGCGACAAAGTGCGTGGCTCAGGCCTTCCAGAACGACTCGATTGATGGCCTTCTCCGAGACTGCCTCACTCTCACCTACACCGCCATGAACTACGGGGAGGAGAACCACATCACCAACAGGAAGGGGATGAAGGGTTTCTACCGCACGCTCAAGGGGGTCGAGCTCCCGTCCTGCTACAAGGTTGGAGTGATAACGAGGGCCTGCGCAGTCCTGAAGAGCAGGGAGAAGAGCAAGAAGAGAGGAGTGGAGACGAGGCACCCCAGACCACTCAGGCCGATGGTCTGCGTCATCTCTGGTTTCTTCATCACCATGAAGGGGAGGCTGTTCATACCCTTGAAGCGGGACAAGTATGTGGACGTCCTCTTGAACCACCACGTCCAAGAGAGGCTGGAAGGGAAGAAGTTCCGGAGCCTGACAATCACCCCGGACTCCCTCTCGTTCTGTTACTCCGAGGAAATCGAGCCGACGCCCGTCAAGACCGTTTATGGCGTGGACAGGAACGAGAAGAATCTGACTTTCGGGAACACTGATGGTGTGGTCCAGCTGAACATGTCAGAAGCGGTCAGGATCAGGCAGACCACGAGGGAGATAGTGGGGTCGTTCAAGAGGAACGACGTGAGGGTGAGGAGGAAGCTGGCCTCGAAATACTGGAAGAGGGCTAGCCACAGGACGAACCAGATGTTGCATGCGGCGACGAATCTCATCGTGGATACCGCGGTCAAGGAGGGTGCTGCGATCGCCCTCGAGGACCTGACAGACATCAGGAGGATGTACCAGAAGGGGAACAAGCAAGGGAGCGATTATCGTTTCCGACTGAACTCATGGCCCCACTGGAAGGCGAGGCAGATGCTGGAGTACAAATCGGCATGGAATGGCGTTACCGTGATTCCACTTACAAAGTCTGAGACCCACGGCTCCTCAAGCGTGCACTCGGCG
Organism: uncultured Nitrosopumilales archaeon; assembly: GCA_964476175.1. Taxonomy (GTDB): domain Archaea; phylum Thermoproteota; class Nitrososphaeria; order Nitrososphaerales; family Gagatemarchaeaceae; genus DATFYP01. The sequence goes on along the minus strand of CAYYYU010000051.1, from coordinate 2,443 downwards.
TGCGGGGAGAAGCTCCGCAGACCCGAGAAGGGCGATGCCGTGCACAGGAGGATGCTCTGGTGCCAGGCCTGTAAGGTGTGGACGGACAGGGATGTGAACGCCGCAATAGTCCTGTCTCAGAGGGGGCTGGCAAGGTTCGCCAGTTCCCTTCCCCGGCCAGAAGGTCGCTCGCAACGAACCAATCCCGGTTAGAGCGTTGATTCAAAAGGTCCACATCACGCACAGAGAGGTCGCGAAGCATCTCGCGGCGCTGAAGGGGAAGGGGCTGGTGGTGGAGAGAGCCGACGGGAGAAAGTTGCTCTACTTTGCGACGGACAAGGGGCAGAGGTACCTCGAGTTATATCACAAGATGAAGGAGCTGCTGACCGAGAAAAGCACATGACCACAGGTACCGTTGTCTGGACGCCTACTCGAAACTGAAGGACACTCTGAGGGAAGGCTAACATACACGTCGTCCTTCGTAGCCTCAGGTTTCCATGGCTGAGACCGACTGGGTCGAGGCTTACAAAGCACTCATCGACGCCACCAAGGCGCGAGAGAGCCCCGAGGAATTCAGGAAAGCCCTCAGGACGTCGATTCTGCCAACCGCGAAGCGTTCCCTAGGTCCGAAAGAATACGAACAAATCGAGAAGTACGCTTCGGAGCAGGAGAAGGGATAGCAGCGGAAGCTACTCCGCGTAGGGCGATTCCGCTGTTGCAGCTTCTATCTGTCGTGCGGATTGTACGTCCCCTGTTCGTAGCCCCACCAGACGTTGAAGCCAAAAAGGGCTCCAACCCCCGCCATGACCGGATAGAACTTCAGCGCGGAGGGGTCGGGTTTCACGACTCCATAGAAGGAGACCACTGTCAGCAACACAAAAAGCCCAAGAACAAAGATGGAGACCCCTGCGGCGAGGCAGAAAGCCAAAGTTCGCCGGGGATGCTTATCGAGTTCTTCTTCCATGCTCTACACCTATGTTGGGATGAACGGGTTGCTGCCTATTGTGGCAGGAGAAACGCCGGCGGCAGCAAGGATGATTCCCAAGGCGAGACAGGCTACAAGCACTTTCTCGTGAAAGTCCATTTTCTCAAATGCGTAACTTGCTCATGAATTATTTAAGCGCTTCTGACCGTCAACTCGGGGTTCTGGTAACTCCCCGTCGGACGGGCATACCTCCTTCCCCAGGAACGCTTCGTAGAACAGGAAGACGCCGCCACCGATAATCGTCACCATATCAATCACGTTCGGGAAGAACGATAGATACAGAGGAACGTCGAGCAGGAGGGTCAGCTTCAGGCCGATGCCTATCAGGGCGAAGGAGAAGAAGCCCCTGGCGAGCGTCCTCCCCTTCCAGAGATTCTTGGGATTGACCAAAGCAGTCCCATCAGGAGTACAGGGTCGTCACGTAGGGGGAATTCTGGCCGTAGTTCTGCGGCTTTGAAATGGGGACACCCTCCCATCCGTGCGACAGGATGCCAGACCACTGGCTGGACTGCCATCTGTGCAGTCATGCCGACCGCTTATGAATACGACAAACGCTTAAAACGAATACGCCAACCGTCTAATCGGGATGGAACAGGCAGGCAGCGACGCAGTCGCCAAGATTGCAGGGAATGTCGTAGCCAGCTCCGACCCTGGGAGGGCACTCAAGGCATGGCGTGAAAGGCTCGCGATCAAGCAGGTAGCGCTCGCGAAGGCCCTCAAGATGTCCCCCTCAGTATTGAGCGACTACGAGAGCGGCAGGCGCCCCTCTCCCGGGGTCCGGTTCGTCCGTAAGTACGTCGAGGCGCTCGTCAGGCTCGACGAAGCGAAGGACCGGGTCGTCTCGAAGCTTGTGTCGAGCGAGAAAGACGAGGCGATACTCTCCATCGGTGAGTTCCACTCCCCAGTGGAGGCGAGCGAGGTAGTGAAGGCCGTCAAAGGCAGAGTCCTGGTTGGAGACGAGAAGGCGGTCCGGCTCTACGGGTACACAGTGGTAGACAGCATCAAGACAATCTATGCTCTGTCAGGCTACGATTTCTACAGAATCTTCGGGGCCACCACGGAGAGGGCGCTGATCTTCACGAAGGTTGGGATGGGGAGGAGCCCGCTGGTGGCAATCAGGGTCTCTCAGCTGAAGCCCAGGATGGTGGTGATACACGGACCGAAGGAAGTGGACCCGTTGGCTGTCGACCTGGCCAAGAGGGAGGGAATCGTCCTCGCCCTTTCGGGTTCAGTCAACGAGGAGGCCCTTATCACCTCTCTCAAGGCACTGCAGCCGACTCCCACTGCTTGACCGGCGAGATTCGCGAGGCGCCCGTTCAGAAAAGGGTTCTCAACTTCGAACGGAATCAACTACCGAAAAGTCGGTGATCAGGCAGCAGGGCAGGCGCCGCGTCTCGCATTCTCTTCGGTGTTCGTCAGCATGTCCCCTTTTATCACCAGGTTCAACTGAGATTCCCTACAACATCGAAACGAGAAGAC
>CAYYYU010000050.1:0-37651 GCA_964476175.1 uncultured Nitrosopumilales archaeon | reverse complement strand
GGTCCCTCCTGATGCTGATCGGAAGCATTCTTGGCTTGACCGGGGAGCCCCGGGTCAGATAGAGGTGAAGCTGAACACGAGGAATACAATCCTGATAATAATCGCAATCAGCATCGGAGTAGCGTTCGCCTTGGCACAGGTCACACCCATGGTTCTGAGCGGAAGCTCCAATCGCGCCCCAGTGGGAACGACAGGAGATAATTTCTTCGGAGGGATGATGGGCATGATGACAGCGCCGGGTGGGTCCGTCTCGATTCAACAGGCGATACAGGCGATGAAGAGCATCCCTTCCTATGCTAAGGTGATACCAGGCAACAACACGATAGCCCTTGATTCCAAGGACATTACCGTCTTCGTGATTGCCATGATGCCCGACCGGGCCATCAACCTGACCGGGATGCAGCCACCGAGCTATTCCACAGGCGATGTGTTCGTCATCTACGGCCTAATCAACCCCACCCTCATAGTACCGAAGGGCGCATCTGTCCACTTTACGGTTGCGAACTTGGATGATGACATGTATCACAACATTGTGGTTTCCTCAATCAGTCCGCCCTATCCTTACATGTCGATGGAGGGTATGATGTCCTCAAACTGGCAGGGCGGGACAGGCTCCGGATCCTTTCCAGTAATGTCAATGATGCCCTTCCTCCCGCCGGCCGACTACGGTCAAGGCTCTGCTCACGAATACTCGTACACCCTGACTTTCAACCAAACGGGCGGTCTCTGGTACCTCTGCACGTATCCGGGGCACGCCCAGCAAGGTATGTACGGCAGGCTGCTGGTGGATTGACTTGAATCTGGAGGAGGCTTTCGAGAATATGCGGCAGGGCGGGAATAGTTGAATGTGATGGAGAGCATGATGAGTCGGAGGCTCGGTAGAATGACGAAGGAGGAGAAGAAGAAAATGATGAAGACGATGATGCCGAAGATGATGGAGGATATGGAACCTGAGGATATGATGGAAATAATGCCTCAAATTATGGAGGATCGTCTCACCCAGATGAGCCCGGAAGGCAGACGGAAGATGCTGAGTCTCTGTCAGGACAAGCTTTCAGAGATGCAGAAGAAATTTCAACAGTAGCCTGGGATAAGTCACAGAGGAAGATGGTTACGACCTCCTCCCAGCTGGGGCTGTCAGAAATTGATTTCAGCAGCCAGTTTTTTCTTTCATCATCTTTGTCTCTGCGAATGTGCACTGAACACGAAGTCGACACCGCTTCTGGGCGTACCTCTAGACGCGTCCCGAACTAAAGGAAGGCCGCTCATTTGATTGCCTGTAGCAAACACCAGGCGGAGTAGCAAGACTTATATCAGCTCTGATATGAGGTATGGTGATCAGAGGCGGTGCAAGAAGATGCCAAGATATGGATGGGAAAGCAGCCAATGCGGCTGCAACTGCTCTGGGCCGGGTTATTATTGGCCCAGAAGCAGGGATGAAGTCGTGGACGAGCTCCAGGACTACAAGGCTAGCTTGGAGTCGGAGATAGTGGCTCTCGAGAAGAGGATCGAGTCGCTCAAAGGGAAGGTAGAGTGAGAGAGAGGGATGCCGGGAGGATACTGCAGGTGCGGCCCCTTCAGGGTCAGCGTAGTGCCTCAGGGGATGCTCAAGCCATACATCCTCCGGCTCCTCTCTGAGGGACCGATGCATGGATTCGAGATTATGGAGGAGATCTTCCAGCACACGAAGGGGATGTGGAGGCCGGGGCCATCTGCGATATACCCAACGCTAACATGGCTGGAGGAGAAGGGTTACGTGGAAGTGGTAGAGAGCGAGCCTCGGGGGGAGAAGGCCAGAAGGCCCTACAGGATAACTAAGAAGGGGGAGGAGGCGCTGAAGGACTACGACAAGTTCAGGAAGGACTGGGTCAACGGCGTCTCCCAACTGAGAAGCATATTTTGATGATCGACCTCAAAGAATTGGCTGGGGCGCACACAAGTTCCCATATAAGTAGAACCGGACTACCTTGCGAATGGCAGGTTCGTCGAAGTTATGCGTTCACCCACTCTCTCATAGAGTTGAATGACTCATCGATGAATGGCCCCCAACAAGACAGGAGGTAGCGCGCGTGGATCCTGAACTCCTATTTCTTTCATTGCGTCGATTTTTCGGCGTGAATGGAGGTTCCGATAGCGATTCAGGTTGTTATCTTCCCGCACCGACCTGGAATACCCCGGGCTAGGCTCCTTTTGTCGAACAGAGCTTAAGACTGCCCCGGCCGGGATTCGAACCCGGGTCGCCGACTCGAAAGGCCGGCATACTTTCGGCAACCGCTTTGGAGTTGACCGGGCTGTACGCCACACGCTCTATACTACCGGGGCTGATGAGACCCCCGACTGCTCCACAATTAGAGTCTTTGCGCTACTTGGTCCTCAGATAGCACCACTCCCCAAGGCTCTCGAAGAGCTCAACCCATTCCGCCCGACTAGGGAGATTCGGGGATTCGAGATGGACAGCTCCGTTCCTGGGCAGGTACGAGTTCCTCTCGGCCCGTCTTCCCACTACGCGAAGCGTCGGCGCGGCTTCGGAGGTGTTCAGCACAGACTCGTAATACTGCCTCCTCCCGATGAGTCTCACGCGGCTCCCTTCTACCGGAAAATCGGTCAGGAGCCTGCACTTCCCTGACGCTGAGCTCAGAATCGCGCGCACGACAGACGCTTCGTCTGGGGCCAGACCACAGTCACCAGCCGCCCTCAGCTCAGTCCAGAGCGAACCCCCGTCGACACGTGGGCTGAAACGCACATCAACCCCCGACTGGGTCGGCTCCGCTCGGAAGTACGATCCCTTGAGGACGCCAAGCTGAACTGTCTGCTTGGGCCCTGCCAGCAGGTCCGGAAAAAGGGGGACGATTGCGTCTGTCGGGTCTTGGCTGGACCAGCAGAACCCGGCAGGGTTCACGTGAATTGTCTGCCGGAGCCGCCTAGCAGTCAGCCTAGGGTCCCCGGTCACAGCGAACCCCAAGCCGATGAGCCGCTGTCGTAGGGAGTCAATCTGTGAGGGGATCAGCTTCGGGAGCAGAATGAACATTCCTTTGCGAAGCTGCAGCTGGTGCAGCCTGTACCGGAGCATCTGCACTTCATGTCGAACAAACGTTATATAGAGTGTGAAGCGGGAAAATTCCAGACTCGAATTGACCGAGCGTAGGGCGGTGTCCCTCCAATCAATCGAGACAAGGATGGTCCCTTACGTGAATAGAGTAGAGAAGGCGCTGTCAAGGGAGCTGGCCCTGTATGCTCACTCTAGGTTTCACGGACCGCTAGTCTACGCTGTCGAAGGGGGGAAGCGGGTCAGGCCGGTAATGTTGATGGTATCCGCAGAAGCCCTTGGGTGCAAGGACGACACTGTCCTGGACGCAGCGGTGGCCGTGGAGCTGCTCCACACGGAATCAATCATACACGACGACATCATCGACGAGGAGGTCGCCCGCAGAAACAGGATGACGTTCCACGTGAAATATGGTTTCAGCGCGTCGCTTCTCACAGCAGATTTTGTGTTCGCCATGATCCTCGCTTTGGCTGCGCGGTACGGGGACAGACGGGTCGTTGAGGAAATCAGCAACGCCGCGTTATACATGGCCGAGGGGGAGTACTCCGAGTTGACGATAGACCCGAAGGTGTACAACCTCACCTGGGACGAATACCTCAGAATAGTGACTGACAAGACGGCTGCGCTCTTCGAGACGTCAGCGAAGCTCGGTGCTCTCGTCGCAGGGGGAGATGAGAAGGAGGTCACCGCACTTGCGAACTACGGCAGGAACATCGGGATAGCCTACCAACTGAGGGACGACCTCCTTGACTGGCGGAACCAGGACAAGATAGCGGTCGGACTTCTGAAGAACCACAGCGAGAGCGAAGTGGTCGGGAAGATGACTGCCCTCTCTCAGACTCATGCCGAGGAAGCCAAGAGGCAACTGCTAGTCCTCCCTCGGAGTCCGTCCACCCTCTTCCTCGAGGACCTGGCAGAATTCACGGTCCAGCGAAAGTACTGAGGGGAAAGGGTCAGGCCGGCCCTCCGTCGCTCGGGCGGTTACCCTGAAGACCCGAGAATCAGAATGGCTATTGCGAACCCGTAGATTGCAATCGCTTCAGCGAGCACTACGAAAATCAGGGCCGTCGTCCTGACCTCCGCCTTCTCGGTGACCGCCGCAATTGCCGCAGCCCCAGACTGGCCTACACCGTAGCCGGCGCCGAATGCCGCGAGCCCGAATGCGATCCCCGCGCCTAGGAACTTGTTGCCTGCGCTCGAGGATGCTGCGGTGGTGGTCGTGGTGGTCGTCGTCTGCGCCAGGACGGACGGGAGGGTTGCCGCTAACACCATGAAGAAAGCGGCCGCCAAGAAAATCAACGGAAGCTTGCGCAAGAGTTGACGAGCACGCACCTTTGAAGACCGCTTATAAATGTTGCAGGAACGAGAACGACTCTGCCCGAAATTCTTGACTAGAGTCTAAGTTTCGCGAGGATTGTCCTCGAGTCAATCCCTGCTTCGATTCCTATCGCGATTGCTGCGAGATTGCCGACCTCGAACTCAAGTAGTTTGATCAGCGCCAACGTGGTCCCGGGTCCCAGGCCCTGCCAGACGAAGGCCTTCGAGGCTGTCCGCAGCATCTGGTTTGTGAAGGAATCATCCACCCGGTCGATGAGCTGCTCTTCATCCTGTCCCCCCTGGGCCACCGGACCGTAAGCAGGCTCGACGAGTTTCGCCGCTTCCGAGATGGACTCGGCTCCGACCATCCGGGACAGCACTGAGGTAGTGACCCGGTGCGTCGGCGTTATGACAAGCGCTCCGGTCTCCGATTCGGGGAGTCCCCAGAGCTTCGCCCGCAGAACTCCGAGGACGTTGTAGGCGTCGATGTCGTTCGCCACTATGTCTCCGACCCCGGCGACGTCGGTGGCCCTCGAGGACGCGTAGAGCTTCTGGTTGACTGAGTACTCCTTCGATATGGCTGATAGGACGGCATGGTCTATGTACAGGTCGAAGAATCGAACCTCCCCCTTTGCAGAGAAGGAAGCAAGCGCCTTCGTCACGTCTTCGAAGAACTCGGTTCCAGAAAGCATCGACGACGCCTCGTTTGCGTCCTTCGCCGAGAGGACCTTGACGAGAAGGTCCCTGCGCCCGACGAGCTCCTCTGCTTTCATGTCCATGTACTCCATCGTCTCCTCGTAGAGCTTGTTCAGTGCCCTCGACTTCAAAGCGAGTTTCAGATCCCAGGCGACATGTTTCAGATAGTAGAGCTCGATGATGCGGTACTTCCCGGCGCTTGTGACTGCAGAATGGTGCACCTCGGCCAGCCGCTCCCTCAGGGCTAGTTCGACCCTCCGCGCAGTGAAGGGGGCAGTCAGGGCAGATAGAGAGTCAGAATACGGGGTCCCACGCAGCCGATTCACGAGTTCGTCGAGCGAGGTCGATTCCGCCAGCTTCTGCACTGTCTCCTTGTCCAGGAGTGTGCCGCGCACTGCAAACGCCTTGGTGCCGACGTAGGTCTTGCTGGACAATCGCAGAATCCCCTTGAAGCTTGAAACGCCACATGCAGTCGGGTTATAATTCTTACCCGCTCGTTCCCTCAGACGCCTGCGGCTGACCGGCCATTCATTCTTGTTCCTGTCCTTGCCGCCTCTGAGCTCGCTGGTTGTGTTCTTTGAATCGTGTCTTGCCATTACCCTTAATAACGGAAATGGGACGCGGCATCAAGCAAAGCGTGTAACGTTTGGGTCTCGCCCGGCTTTCAAAGGTAACCATAATCGCACCTCGGAGCGAATATGCCGAGGTGGCGAAGGGCCTCGCTGAGTTCGAGGATTTTCACCCGATGCAGGACGACACGCCGAACTTCGACCCCGTGGTTCAAGAACTGACGGTCAAAGCGGTCAGGCTGTTCGCGCAGGCCGACCAGGCCACGAAGGATCTGAACCTGCAGCTGACGCCTGGGACGCTAGATATTGTGTTCAGGGGGGTGAAGATACCGATAGACAGCTTCGAGGCGTCAACCTGGGAAGAACTCCTCAACAAGGCCGAGGCAGAGGTCGAACCCATCGTTGAGGAGGTCAGGACGCAACGGGCTCTGCTGCAGAAGGTGGTCAAAGAGGAAACGGACGCGCAGACGATGAGAGACGCCCTCGAAGCGGTGTCGGGGTTCTCAGCCGACTTGAGCCGCCTCCCCGATCTCCGCACGCTAAGGGTAACCCTTTCGATTGTCGAGAAGGAGACGGTCGACGAGTTCCGTAACTCGCTCCCTGGGTTCATGTTCGAGGTGCACCCCCTCTCAGACACGCACAGTCTTGTGCTTGTGGCTGCGCTGAAGTCGGAGGAAGCCAAAGTGGACAGGGTGATGAAGGCACTTGAGGTGAAGGCTCTTGCGATACCGTCGGGATTCTCCCAGAACCCTGCAGAGGCCTACCGGGAGCTGACGAGAAAGTACGAGGCGGCCAAAGAGGAGAGGACGAAGGTCGAAGCCGCAATCGTTGAGACTAGGGAAAGGAGCCAGACCAGACTGCTCGCTGTAAGGGAGCTCACTGAGGTCGCGAGGAGCGTGCTGGACGAAGCGAGGGTCTCGGGGGGACTGAAACGGATGGCTACGATCTCTGGCTACATCCCGGCGAAGCGGGAGGATGAGTTCAAACAGCTGTTCGGGAGATGGATGGTCTATTCAACGCCCGTCGGCTACGAAGTGCACGCTGAAAGCGTTCCCACACTCCTCGAGAACCCCGTCGGGCTGAAGACCTTCCAGCTGATCACTGGGCAGCAGGGGACACCGGGGAGACATGAAGTAGACCCGACCCCGCTCATCTCGTTTGTCTTTCCCGTCTTCTTCGGGCTCATGTTCGGGGACGTCGGGCACGGCATCATCCTCACGCTGGTCGCCCTACTAATCAGGGAGAGGGGGACGGGAAGCCTGAGACAGTGGGGGAACATCTTCCTGGCCGCAGGGATATCGGCCATCGTCTTCGGAGCTCTGGTGGGCGAGTTCTTCGGCTCGGCATTGAACCTGTATCAGGTGCTTTCACCCGTGACCATCCACCAGATCGAGGTCATGCAGCACCCCCTCGGTGTCGACACCATCGACATAACCGGCATACAGACTGTGATGGTCATCTCTATTCTGATAGGGGTCGCGCATCTGACTACGGGCCTCGCGCTGGACATCTATCAAGGACTCAAGGAGAACGAAATGGTTGAAGTGCTGATAGGGAGGTTGCCAACTCTCACGATGTACGTGTCGGGGGTCGGTTATGGGATCGCGTTCATCGGCGCCGGCTACAGTTTCAACGTCTTGAAGCCCGCCGGCGCTGCTCCGCTCTTGGGAGTGCAAAACAACCTGCTGGGGGGAGCTTCGCTGGCCGTGCTCCTCGCTTCGATGATCGTCCTGTTCTGTGGGAGGGCCATCGCAATCAAGGCGGGGAAGGTCAAGGGGGAATCGATCGCAGGAGCACTGTCCAACGGCGGGCTCGAGGTCTTCGAGAGGATCTCTCAATTCCTTTCGAACACCATCAGCTACGTCAGGCTCGCAATCATGCTCCTGGTCCACGCGGTCCTGCTTCTCATAGTCAACGATTATTTCCCCATCTCGAACCCAGTCATGGTACTCCCGTGGGTCATCCTGAACCTCCTGATCGTGTCCTTCGAGGCGTTCGTGGTCTATGTGCAGGACCTCAGGTTGCACATCTATGAGTTCTTCACCAAGTTCTACAGGGGAACTGGCACACCGTTCAGGAAGATACTTCCGGACAGGGCCCGCATCGAAATCAAGTGGCGCTGAGGCCGGCTTCCCCTAGGCGTGGGGGACTGCCCCTGACGCGAAGTTGATCGCAGCCTGTGGGAAGAGGCCGATCCCGATGATCAGGCCCACGGCGATCGCGAAGATCAGGACGTACCAGAAGGGCTCCTTCATTCTCTCTGTGCTCTCCGGCTCGTCGATGTACATCCGCTTGATTATCCAGGCATAGTACCCGAGGCTGAACGCGCTGTTGAGAATCCCAGCGACTGCCAGCCAACCGAACGGGCCGTTCGCGACAGAGAGGAACAGGAGCAGTTTGCTCCAGAATCCGTTGAGGGGAGGGACCCCTGCGAGGGCCAGGAAGGCGACGGCCATGGTGAAGGCGGTGATCGGCATCCGTCTGCTGAGGCCGTTGTAGGCCCCCAGGTCTGCCCTCTTCAGCTGAGTGAGGACGAGAGCGGCGCAGAGGAACGCGACCCCTTTCATTACCGCGTGGTTGATGACATGAAGGATCGAACCTGTCATCCCTATCGACGCGGCCGCCGAGGCGGGAGCGTACGCGAAGGGGACGAAGCCGATGAGTATGTACCCTGCCTGGGCGATGCTCGAGTAGGCGAGAAGTCTGGTCATGCTCTTCTGCGTGAGGGCGGAGACGTTCCCGACGGTCATAGTGATGAGAGCGAGGACCGCCAGCACGTTGGCCAGAGTGAAGTACGGGTTCTGCGTGACTACGTAGAAGGTCGTCAGGGCCAGCAGGACCCTGATCGCTGCGACGAAACCCGCTTTCTTGGTGGCGGCGGCAAGCAGAGTGCTGATGGTGGTCGGGGCGCCTTCGTATGCGTCTGGGATCCACATGTGGAAGGGGACAATCGACATCTTGAATCCGAAACCGGCGATGAACAGGAGGGTCGAGAGCCCTGCTAGGGCCGAGGGGTTCGACTTGAAGCCGTTCACTACGTCTACTATCTGGACGCTCCCGGTCAGCCCGTAGGCAAGGCTGATGGCGTACAGAATGATCGCCGACGACATCGCGCCGATCACTGCGTACTTCACTGCCGCTTCGTTCGACCTCAGTTTCTTGTCGAAGCCGGCGAGGACATAGGTCGGGAGGCTCATCAGCTCCCATGCGACGAAGAGCATCAGGAGGTTCTGCGAGTAGGAAAGCAGCAGCATCCCGAGCGCCGTGAAGGACAGGAGGCTGTAGTAGACCGGACTGTTCACGCTCTTCACGTGGTCGAACGAGGCTACGGTCACCATCAAGGTGACGCCGACTGTGACTAGAGCGAAGACCCCGCCCAGCTGGTCGCCGATCAGCAGCGAGCCGAACCACGGGACCGGGGTCGGGTACAGCGTGAACCAGCCGACCAGCCCCATCACCGCGACGAGGACGAGGGCCAGTGCGTATCCGGCCAGGTTCTCCTTCCCTCCCTTCAGGAGCTGCAGAAGGGGGAGGAGGAGCGAGGACGTACCTAGGATGACGAAGGCGACTGTGAGGAGGTCTACCATCCTAACGCAATCCTCCTCAGAAACTCAGCGACCGGAAGGGTCGGAGTCAGTATCACGTATGAGAAGACGATGAAACCCACCAGAGGGACCAGATATGCTGCGAACGTTGCCACGTCCGACCAGGACATGTCGTGCGCCTCCGCGCCTCCTTCAGGAGCGGAGAGGACTATCCTCTTGATTGTCCAGAGGAAGTATCCGGCCGTTATCACCGGGACGAGGACTGAGACGGCCGTTATCGCATAGGCCGAGATGCCGGCAGTGATTACCATGAACTCCGCAAGGAAGCTGGAGAAGGGTGGGAGGCCCATGGCAGCTGCCGAGCCAAGGACAAGGACGGCCGCCGTCCGGGGCATCGTGATCCTCATCCCTTTCAGCAGTGGAATCTCTCTGGTCCCGGCTTGATGGTGGATGAACCCGGAGAGCATGAAGAGGCTCCCCACAGCCAGCGCGTGTGTGAACATCTGGAATATTGCTCCCTGGATTCCCAGGAGGTTCCCCGAGACCAGGGTGGCGTAGGCTCCGAAGAGGACGAACCCCATGTGGTTGATGCTGGTGAAGGCGATCATCTTCTTCAGGTCCTTCTGCAGGATGGCCGCCGCAGCGCCGTAGAACATCGACACCAGGCCGATGACGAGGAAGACCCAGGCGTACTGTGCAGACGCGTTGGGGAAGAGACCGATGCTGATCCTCAGGAAACCGTACCCGCCCATCTTCAGGAGTACACCCGCAAGCAGGACAGAGATTGGCGCTGGCGCCTCGACATGAGCGTCAGGGAGCCACGTGTGGAAGGGGACAAGCGGCAGCTTCACTGCGAAACCGATGAACGAAGCGAGAAGTGGCAGGTACTGCAAGGCCAGAGGGATGTGCCCGGCGAGGTCAGGGATGTTGAAGCTGGGGGCACTCATTCCCAGGTAGACGTAGAGGAAGCCGAGGAGCATTATTGTGCTCCCCGCATAGGTGAATATGATGAACTTCATAGCCGCGTACTTCCGTCTGGGACCTCCCCAGACCCCGATGAAGAAGAACATCGGAATCAGGACGATCTCCCAAAAGATGTAGAAGAGGATCAGGTTGAGGGACGAGAAGACCCCCATGATGGCCCCCTCGAAGATGAAGAGGAGGGCGTAGTACTCGGGCTCGTGGGTGTCGATGAGCTTCTTCGACCCGGCCACCACCAGGATAGTGAGGAGAGAGGAGACGAGAATCAGCGGGGTGCTGAGCCCGTCGACCCCGAGGAAGTAATCGAGCCCTACGGACCTGAAGCTGATCCAGCTGTACTTCTCCACAAACGAGTACTGCCCTCCGGGCGGAGGGCTTGAAACGACCCCCCAGAAGACGTAGACGGAAACAAGGAAGACAGCGACTGCGAGCGCCAACGAGAGGTAGATTCCGATCTTCTTGTTCATCCGAGTGACGAGGAAGACGAGAGGCGCAGCGACTATCGGCAGGAATACCAGGAGAGACAGGACGAAACTCATGGGAACTTGACCCCTACGGCGAGCAGCAGAAGGACGATCATCACGATCACCCCGATTGCGAACACCTGCACGTACTGCTCCACGATTCCAGTCTGTATCCGCCTGACAGTCCTTGAGAAGGCCTGGCCGAACGAAGAGATTCCGTTAGCGACCCCGTCGACAATGTTCACGTCTATCCAGTTGCCAGCGGTCGAGAGGTCGATGCCGATTACCGACCCGACATTGTTCACCCTGAAGAGCCCCTTGTAGTCGAATTTCTCGCTCAGCCAACGGGATGCTGCGATCGGGGCGTTCACGAAGACCTTGTAGTAGACCGCGTTGATGTACCATCTCCTCTCGAGGAATACGTAGAGGCTGTGCATGAAGCCAGTCTGACCGATGAATCGGGCAGGGGAGGCCCTCCTCATCAGATAGAAAGTCACGGCGACGAAGAACCCTGCGGCGACGAAGAGCCCGGTCAGCCCAGACGCCGGGACGTTGAACGCCGCCTGGGGAGCAACGGAAGCGCCCTGTGTGGGATACAGAGTCTGGATGTAGGTGCCGGCGGCTGCCTCAAGGGTCCCCTCGATGTTGAGGGACGGGACCACCTGTCCTGCCAGGGCCGCAAGCCCGATGACCACAGTCGCCGTGGCGAGGACTGCGTATGGAATCCACATGATGGGGCTGGGCTCGTGGACGTGGTGCCCCGAGCTCTCGACCTGCTCGAGCCGCTGGCTCCGCTGGCCGAAGAAGACGAGGCCGAGCATTCTGAACGAGTAGAAGGCAGTCAGCCCGGCGGTGACCATTCCCACTGCGAACAGCCCGTACTGACCCGCGCTCCAAGCCACCCCTAGGATCGCGTCCTTGCTCCAGAAGCCGCTGAACGGGGGTATCCCAGAGAGTGAGGCGACTGCGATGAGGAACGCTGCGAAGGTGAGCTTCATCCGGTCCCTCATCCCCCCCATGTCGCTGATGTACTTCGAGTCGGCCGCGTGGATGAGCCCCCCCGCAGCGAGAAAGAGACACGCCTTGAAGATGGCGTGGCTCATCAGGTGGTACAGCCCGGCAGACAGTCCCTGGGCGAAATCGGTCGACAGCCCGGCCAGCCCGATCGCCATCATCATGTAGCCGATCTGGGACACTGTGGAATATGCCAGGATCTTCTTCAGCTCGAAGCCCACGAGAGCCTGGCTCGCTGCCAGGAAAGCAGTGAAGGCGCCTATCCAGGCCACAGTCACGAAGAACGGGGTTATCAGGGAAGGGTCGAGGGACGGGTTGAGGAAGAAAGCGAAATAGAACAGCGGAGCGACCCTCGCCACCAACACCACCCCGGCCTTGACCATCGTGGCAGCGTGGATCAGGGCCGAGACAGGGGCAGGGCCGGCCATCGCGTCGGGGAGCCATTCGTGCAACGGAAACTGTGCAGACTTGCCGACAGCGCCCCCGAAGATCAGGAGAGCGACCGGGACCAGGAGCCCCGAATGGACCAGCTGTGGGAGCCAGACGGTCGAAGTGAGGAAGAGCTGATGGTAGTTGAAGGTCCCTGCGTAGTAGAACAGGATAAGGATGCCTGCGAGCATTGCCACGTCGCCGATCCGCGTCATGACGAATGCTTTCATCCCTGCCTGGGACGGCGAGTATGCCTGCTCCTCCCCGAGTGCCTTCTCGCCGGGGGTCCCGACCCAGTCCTTTGTCTCGTCCCTCCAGTAATGGCCGATCAGGGCGTAGCTGCAGAGGCCGACCATCTCCCAGCCGATGAAGAGGGAGAGGAGGTTGTCTGAGAGGACGATGAGCTGCATGCTCCCGATGAAGAGGCTGATGAAGAAGAAGTAACGGGCCGTGCCGCCGTCTTCCTTCATGTATTCGACGCTGTAGAGGACTATCAGGAAGCTGACCCATGCCACGACGTTCGAGAGTATTGCAGTGAACGGGTCGGCCAGGACCCCCATAGTCAGATTGAGGCCCGATATCCAGGGGACGCTCTGCGGGATGATGGAGTCGTAGACTCTGAGGGAACCCCCCTCCAGGACCGGGATTAGGAGGGAGAGGGCGAACAGCGCAGACAGGAACGCAAAGACCGGGGCTACGTAGTCCTTCGCCCTCCCAGCCTTTCTGAGCGCCGCCGTGAGGAGGGCCCCGGCGTATGGCAGGATGAAGACCATCCAGATGAAATATGACGGGATCGAGAAGACCATCCGCTACCTCAGCTCCAGGTGTAGTCCGGAGGCGAAGGTGTAGAGGGGCTTGAAGACGAGGTCAGGGAAGATGCCTACCAGGATGGAGACGATGATGATTGCGAGCAATGGGATTGTCATGGTCAGCGGGGCTTCCTTCACGTCGTCGAGCGAGTGCGGGAGGGCCCCGAAGAAGATCCGCCTCATCGGCCAGAAGGTGTAAGCTACAGTGAAGAGTGTAGCCGCCAAGCCCAGTATGGCGACTACCATGTAGCTCGACGACCCCGCAGCGCCCTGCCTGAATATCCCGGCGAACATCGTCCATTCAGCCTGGAAGCCGCTTGTGGGTGGGACCGCCGAAAGGATCAGGGCACCAAGGATGAAGAGAGTCGCCGTGAAGGGCATCTTGCCGGCGAGCCCTCCCATCTCCCTCAGGTCTCTTCGCCCGGTCTGAACCAGGAGGATTCCGGCTACCGAGAACATGACGAACTTGCCCATGATGTGGCTGAGGAAGTAGAAGACTCCCCCGGTCGCGCCGATCAGAGAGAAGCTGGCGATGCCGAGGACGGAATACGCATTCTGGCTCATCGTCGACCAGGCGAAGAGGTACTTGGTGTCTGTCTGGGCCATCGCGACCGCCCCCGCGTAGAACATCGTGAGGACGGCCCACCCCATCAGGGGCAGGCTGAATGCCTGGAAGACGGACGGCATCCCGAAGAGCAGCAGCCGTACGATTACGTAGCTGCCGATGCCTGAAACCACAGCCATGGTTGGGGCGAAAGCGGTCGGGGGCTCCGCCTCGGTTATCGGGAGCCACATGTGAACGCCGAAGACGGCCATCTTCACCAACCACCCGACCAGAATCAGGCCGACGATCCAGTACGCAAACGGGCTGGACACTGCCCGGGGAAGCGCTGTAATGTCGAAGCTGTTGGTCGCCACGTAGACCAGCGCGATGCCGGCGAGGAAGATGAAAGCGCCGAGCTGGTTCCAGATGATGTAGATTATCGCGACCCTCTCCTTCTGGACGTATCCGAAGAGGCTGATGATGACGAACGTCGGGATGAGGACCAGCTCGAGGAACAGATACAACTCGATGAGGTTCGTCGAAAGGGCGATTCCGGCGAGCCCTGCAGAGATCAGGAGGTAGTTCAGGTAGTACATACCGTAACGGCCTGGCTTCTCCCCCCCTTCCATCGATTCGATGCGCTTCTGCATGTAGGGCATCGAGAAGACGGTCGTCGCGGCGAGGACGAGGTTGATGATGACGAGCACTGGGAAGCTGAACCCATCGGCGAGGAACCCGAACGTGAGACCCGCGCTCGGGGCCCACTTGTACGACTCGAGGACCTGATACGTGCCTGTGAGGAACTGCGGGCCACCTCCCCAGGTCAACAACTGGGTCGTGGTGTAGAGGAGGGCAAGGAACGCAACCCAGCCGACCTTCCTGCCGTACCGGGGCGCGAGGAGGTAGCAGAACGCAGCCCCGAGTATCGGGACCAGTACGGTCTGCAGCAGAAGGTAGGGGTACACTCTCCTATCCTTCCATTGAGTTCAGTTCGCTCACGTCGACATCCTTGTGGAGCCTGTACGCAACCACGACTATCGCGAGGATGACCGCTGCCTCCGCGGCAGCCAGGGCTATCGAGAAGAGGACGAAGGTCTGGCCAATGCCGTTCACAACCGTCGAGCCCGCCTTTGCGAACGGCGCGTATTGGCTGAATGCGACGAAGTTCAGGTTCGCCGCGTTGATCATCAGCTCCACAGCGAAGAGCAACCTCAGCGCGTTCCTCTTCGTCACGAGGCCGTAGATCCCGATACCGAAGAGCATAGCCGAGACGATCACGAAGTCGGAGAGAGAGTTCATGTTTTTTCGTCCTCCCTGTCGGTCTTGGAGAGGGTGAGGGCCCCCACTATGGACGCTGCGAGCACGAGCGCCAGGACTTCGAGGATCGGTGCGAAATCCGTGGAAATGAGCCTGCCGATGTCGAGGAAGGTCGCAGTGTTCTGGAGGTTGATGTCCCTTGCGAGGTTCGAGCTGACCACAGTGAGCGCAAGCGCTATGGTGACTGCCAGGCCAGTGAGTATGCCTGCCAGCTTCGTGAGCGACTTCGGGGGGAGCTCCTTCGCCCACTTCTCTTGCCTCACGAGCATGACCGTGAAGAGAATCAGGACCGCGACCGCCCCCACGTAGACGGTCACCTGGAAGACGGCGACGTACGGCGCGTTGAGGAGGAAGAAGAGGGTGGCGACTCCGAAGAGGCTCCCCGCCAGCCCGATGGCGCCGTATACTATCTCGTCTGCTTCCATGGAGACTATCGCCCCCCCGACTGTGACGACCATCATCGCGAGGAAGACGAGGTCAGTCATGCTTTGTCGTCCCCTTCTCGGTGTCGAACTTCACCTTGTACTTCCGGCCCTCGAGCTTCGGCGGCACCGTGAGCTGGTCCGGGCTGTACTTCAGGCTCATCTTGTCGTATGCCGCAAGCTCGTAGTCGTTGGTCATGTAGAGCGCATCAAAGGGACAGGCATCGACACAGTTACTTGTAGCCAGGCCGAGGGGCGCGAAGGTGTGATCGTCCTGGACGGTGACATCCATAACATGGTGGTCAATGACCTGCTCAACCTCTATCTTCCTAATCGGCAGGTAGACGTACCTGTCGTCGATGTGGAACTTGTCGGCATGCTTTGACGGATTGTACTCGAAATCAACGTTCCACATCTTCGCCAGCTTGATTGCCCATTGGCCGAAGACGTTGACATGATAGCTCCGCAGCCTGTTAGGCGAGTGTTCGCTGTCGATGGTGGCAACGATACCCAGCCGTGCGTAGACTGATTGCAACTGGAAGGCCAGCGCCTTGGAAGTCGTCGTGATGTTGAGGTACTTCTGTCGGGCCTGTTTGACCCTGCAGCCGTCGCCCTGCCATTCACCTTTCAGAAGCTCGACCTGCTTGACCGGCTCGGCGAAGAAGACCCAGTCTGGCATCTTTTTGTTGGCAGCCCCTTTTCCAAACTGAGAGAAGAAATCCTCCGCAATCGCGGAGTCGAGCACCAGCCTGATTCCGTGCTCTCCATTCTTCTTAATCTTGCACTCCTTGCCGAAGAACTTGGCTGCAAGGTCGCCGCAATCCCTGGCGTAGGTATCTCGTTCGTTCTGGTTGAAGTCGAAGTTGACCCTCCTTCCCCCGTCGCAGGAACCTTCTGCGTAGTAGTATCCGACAAGGCGGAAGAGCTCGGGCGACGCATCGAGTGACTGCCTGCGGACTGTCTTACCCCCTCTATACATTGGAACGTCCTTCTCGTATCTGTCAGTGTGGATAACTTTGTGAATAATCGGGCTCACAAGATAGTCGCCAGGTTTGAGCTCTCCGGGTTTGTGAAATTCTAAAGGCGCTGTAACCCTGAGCAAACGCCCGTCCTTTCTTTTCGAAACCGGTCTGGAAACTGCGATGATCGGGTGGTCTTCGGTGCAGGAGAGAGGCTCTGGTTTGCCAAACGCGTAGATTCTGTAAAGCGGCCCTGAGTAACTCATGTCCCAGACCTTTGTCACAGGCTTGTACTCCCCAGAGTGGGTCAGGACCAGCTCACCGACAGTTATCTGATTTATTGGTTTTAGTCCCGGGTTGACCTGTATTTCTGTCAAATAATCGACGCAAAGTCCACAAAAAACACACCTGCCGTAGTCGACGGCCGGCCAAATCTGCTTCTTGTTCTGCGGCTTGCCCTTCTGGACCTGTTGCATCTCAATCGCGACTGCGACCCCGTCGCAGGCGATGGCGCAGAGCTGGCAGCCGGTGCACTTGTCCATGTACAGTATGTGCCTCCCCTTGAAGCCCGGGAGCCCGACCCCCTGCCGCGGGTCGTATCGGTAGCCTGGCCCCTCCAGGTCGAGCTTCTGCTCAGGATACCTCAGCGTCATCCTCGGATGGGAGAGGTGCCGAAGGCCAGTCCAAGTTGCGACGAAGACTCCCTTGAGGAACGACAGGGCTCCCATCTATGTGACCCCCAGCGAGACCAGCAGCATCGTCAGGAAGATGTTCGCGAAGGCTAGCACAAGGAGCCGGATCCAGCCGGTCCTCAGCATCATGTCAATTCTGATTCTCGGCATTACGGCCCTCGGCAACATGAACATGATCATGACGATTGTGAGTTTCAGGATGAACCACAACTCTGGCGGGATGGGAGCTGGACCGAGCCACCCTCCCAGGAAGAAGGCAGTAAAGAGTCCGGCCATGACGTACATCCTAGTGAAGCCTACCAACCAGAAGGTTCCGTAGAGCATGCTGGAGTACTCTGTCTGCCAGCCCGCGACGATCTCGCTGTCTGCTTCAGGAATGTCGAACGGAATCCGCTCCAGCTCGGCGAGGGCCCCTATGAAGAACACGATTGCGCCCAACGGCTGCAGGACTATGAACCAGACCTTGCTCTGCGCAGTCACAATACTTGGGCCGCCGGGGACAAGCGGGGCCAGGTTGAGGGACCCCGAGAGCAGGACGGTTCCCAGTAGCGACAGAATGAGTGGTATCTCGTAAGCGACCATTTGGTGAAGGGCCCTCAGTCCGCCAAGGAACGGGTACTTGCTGTTGCTCGCCCACCCCGCCATCAGAACTATCATCGGGGTGAAGCCCAAGATTGCGAAGACAAGCACGGCTCCGACCGATGGATTGGCGATGTAGAATGTGGGGGAAACCGGCACCAGGGCAATGAGTGCACCCGCCACGGCCATGAGAGCGAAAGGGACGGCGAGAAACATCGCCCTGTCGACTCCGTATGGGATTATCATCTCCTTGAAGAGGAGCTTGAAGAAATCAGCGACGTTCTGGCCGATTCCTTCTATCTTCCCTGCGTACATCGGGCCCGTCCTGAGTTGAATCTTCGCTGTGAACTTGCGCTCGACCCATCCCATGAAGATGGTTCCGTAGAGGGCCACCCAGCTGAAGCCTGGGAAGACGGTCAGTGCGAAAAGGGTCTTGGTCGGTTCGGTATTGAGCATAGTCGTGGTCATGGCGAGCAGGTCCAGGGGCTTCGTCGCCACCAGGGCGAAGAGGTCGACTGGAAAATGGAAGATCGCATCGAGCACGTAGTAAATCGGGACAATCACGAAGATTGAAAGCGCGACAACCCAGAAGATTACCTTCAGAATTCTCTTGATGAAATCCTCGAAGGTTATGATAGGCTTCGACATCGTAATCTCTGGTCTACCAGCGGTCGCTTCGTTCCACCTTTTATAAATCTAAGTGAGGTTGTGGGTGGTTGAGACGTCGCCGACGGTATTGGCTCAGAGGATCTCTATGGAGCTCTCAGAGAAGCCGTGCTGAATGAGCATCTTGGCAGCCGACTCCCGATGGTCTCCCTGAAGAATCATGATGCCGTCCTTGACCGTCCCTCCAGTGGCGAGTCCTCGCTTCATTTTCGTGCTAAGTTCCTGCATGTCCCTGTCGCTCATCTTGAGACCTTCGATGACTGTGGTCGGCTTCCCAAATCGTCTCATTTCCATCCGAACCTTCACGCGAGCTTCCTCGCGGTCCAGTTCCTTGAGGATGTCCTCAAACCCTTCGTCTAGGTCTTTGCTCACTGCTCGTTTCAGCTCGTTCTCTGGGGACTAATTAGGCTTCCGTCGGGAGGCTCTGGTAACTTGACGGTTGACCGACCTTCCGTTGTCGGTGTTTACTGTCGGTTGATGGTTTGGACTGGCCAAGCAGGAGGTCAGACCAAGCGCAGATTAGACAGAACCCGCAAAAGAAAGACTTCAAATCGCCGAAGCGTTAAGGAATCAATATGGCAGATGATAACAATGCGCTGGTTGCTAACATGCCAAAGAAACCAAACCCGGCGCTAAAGAAGCTCAGTCGTTTGGTTGGCAAATGGAAACAGTCTGGTGACGCTGAGGGCACCGCCGGGTATGAATGGATGGAGGGAGGATTCTTCCTCATCCAGCGCTTCTATTTCCATATGGGCGAACGAAAATCCAGAGGGGTCGAATACATCGGCTTTGATGAGGACACTAAGACACTGCGTTCGCATCTGATGGACAATGAAGGCCACAACTTCACCTACACTCGGGATATCGAAGGCGACACCTTGACAATCTGGTTTGGCGATAGAGGGTCGGACAACTTTTACCGAGGCAGGTTCAGCAAGGACGGCGACACCCTTACAGGTCGTTGGCAATGGCCAGAAGGTGATGGAAAGATTGGCGGTTTCGAATTGAATGCAACGCGCATCCCAAAGAACAGAGGCGCCAAGAAGAAAAAGAGGTAAGGATTTTGTCATCGAAGGGTTCTGTAGGTTCTGTCAACCTAGTCTGACATCGTTCTGGTTGTTGATGCGTGGTTGATACGAGGCGTTCTGAATCGGCGTGAGCACTCTATCGAGGTCGAGTTGCGTGACCACGGTCAGCTTCCCCCTCGCAAACGAGTCTCATCGACGCAGAAGGCCTTCCGCTCCCCTGAAATAGCATTATCAACCGCGAGTTAACAAGGAGAACTGCTTGAGGCCGTCAACCGTCAACTTAACGGAACCCGTCGGGATTCCTTAAAGCCATCAGGTTTCGAACCAGAGTAACGTGGGCCCGTAGCTCAGTGCCACATCGCGAGCAATTCGGTCAGAGCGACCGGCTCATAAGCTGAACCGGAGACACCGGTACCGGCACCCGCCGGCGGGAGCGGTCCCCAGTTCAAATCCGGGCGGGCCCACTAGTATCAAGACGTTAACGGAGGTGCTCAGAGGGAATCAATTGGTGGGGCTTATTAGTCCTGGACATTTCTGCCTTGTACAAGAGTGGGTCATCAATTCACTCGGGAAGAACGTTCTAGGGGTGGGAAGAACTCCATCGCGCTACATCCGGAACTCAAACGCCTGCACGCCCCGTTTCTGAGGCATGATTCGGAGGCTCAGAGAAGAAAGGCATTCAAGAGAATGGAAGATGAACAGCGAATTGCGCGGCAATTGATGGAGGAGGGATGGACAGTGTACTCTCCGACAGTCGTTTGTGATAGGATTGGGGTCAAAGATGGCAGAGTCTACTTCCTAGAGTTCAAGAAGGGTGATCAACCCCTTAGACCTGGCCAGCAAGCAATCAGAGACCTCGTTCCACAAATGTACTTGGTGTTACGTACCTAGCCCGCACGCGAGTCTCCCGTTCAAGTCGCTCCGCGCCCACACGACCCCTGCTGCTATTTCTTCGGCTGCCGGGTAGGCCAGTCTGGGAAGCGGCTGAAGTGTTCGTGGGCAATCTTCCAGCCATCTTGGCTCTTGTAGAGGACCATCGTCACCCGGTCCCTAGAGCCCACCGGGG
Source organism: uncultured Nitrosopumilales archaeon (assembly GCA_964476175.1). Classification (GTDB taxonomy): domain Archaea; phylum Thermoproteota; class Nitrososphaeria; order Nitrososphaerales; family Gagatemarchaeaceae; genus DATFYP01. Next base: position 17,508 of record CAYYYU010000050.1, on the reverse strand, counting down.
AGCCCTCGAACGAGTAGTCGTTGACGAACATCCCCTTGTAAGTGAGGTAGAATGTGGAGACGGCGACGTCTCCGAGGAGGTCCACGCGGAGGTCTTCAATGCTGTATGAATAGTCCGATATGTTGGCGAAGGCTGCCTGCTCATAGACGAATGCTTCGTCAGAATTCTGCCTCGTGAACGGGGGGTTCTCGTCGAACTTCGAGAAGAGGTCCCTGGAAGCGTGGAAGCTACCAAGCGACGCCAGGTCCTTGTTCTTCCCCGCCTCGAAGAAGGCATGAATCACGGCGGCGACGGCCCTCTCCTCTTCTCTAGGCTCGCCTCGTTCCAATGGGGCGGTCGGACTGGGGTCGAGATTTAAACTAACCAAGAACGTTTTTCAACCAAAGCGATTGAGCCCGATAACGCGGCGACGTAGCTCAGAAGTTGAACACAACTGGGCAGCGTGGTAGAGCAGTAGGCTGTTAACCTATTGGTCGTCGGTTCGAGTCCGACCGTCGCCGCTCACCAACAAGCCCAGGATGAGCTCCGTTTGACACTATGAGCATACAGCTGAACCCCTTCGAATGCGTTCCATGCTACGACCTTTAGCAAGCTGGCGTATGCTACAGAAGCTGGAGAGAACCCAATTGCCTATGGGTGGGCATCCGACCTCTGCGCGGGTTTGCCGTCCACGAGCACATTCAATTCCCTCCTCTTCACAAATCCGACCAGGGGCAAGAACACTCCCAAGCGGACTTCCACCTTGTGTATCTCAGAGTTTCCTACGTCGTATGAGAATTTCTTCGCAAGGAGCGAGTAGTAGTATTCGTCGGCAAGCTTCTCTCCGTCCAGCTCGATGCACATTCTCTTCATTACTCAGTCCCAATCTACTGTAAGCGTGTGCTTCTCTTTCTCCCCTATTTCGAAACTGGATTTGGCCATGCGTTCTGCGAGGATGGCAGAACATAAAAGAGATTCGCGGCGTCCAAATTTCGGACCCGAGTTCAAGTCAGCTTTTGGCCCGGTACATCGGGCAGTCTGCTCTTTTTGACAGTATGAGCATTCGGCTTGGGCGAGTAATTCCTTGGTCCGTGTGACAGTTGGATGGGAAGCTCAAATACGAAAAAGCGAAAGCCCGTCAAAACACAAGAAGTTTGGGCCCTCAGGAACTGCTGGTAAATGGTCGACCAGTAAACGTGTATATTAGCGATTCTCGCTTACGGGACCTGTGACCGAGTGTTCGAATCAAAATTCCAGGCTCAGATACGTTCTGACGGTTCTTATTGTCGCTGTTCTTGTCGTCTCTGGTTCCTGCTCCCTCGTCCGTAATGCGCAAGCCCTCTCACAAGAGTCCCAATCGGTCTCGAGTTCTGACATCACCCCAGTAGTCAGAAACCCCAGCGAGCCACTCGGAGTGGGCTGGGTGATGGGAACTGCCTACGGCGATTCCATCTGGCAGGGCAATCCGGATGACACATGGACGAAGACTGACATCTATTCGACCATGACTAATGAGGGATTCAACTGGTTTCGACTCGGGGTCACTGACCTCAGTTATCCCGAGCTGGAGAATATGACACTGTCGAACCACCCAGCGGTCTACGAGAATGGATACTATGTTTCGATGCAATGGGACCTCAACATCTTTCGAAAAGCTCAGGCTGCCGGCATGAACTTGGATCTCTTCTTCGATCTTAGCACTGGCCAGACCGCTGGCGGGAATCAAAAAGCTCCAGCTTCATGGGCAAATTACACCCTAGCTCAAACTGCTAGCGCCTTGGAGAATATGACCTACAACACTACGGAGTATTATCGCCAAAAGGGCGTGAACATCACCCTCTATGACATCGGAAACGAGATAGATCTAGGCATTGCAGGTTACTCTTTCGATACGAAACTATACACGCCCGGAATTGACGTCTTGCATGACACCACTTGGGATGCTCAGAATATCTGGAGCAAGGAAGCCTGCCTACTAAATGCATCAATAGCTGGGGTCAAAGCCGCGGACCCGTCAGCAAAAGTCGTGCTGCATATTTCGCTTTCTCAGTATCCCGCTTTTGTCCTAGCGTTCTTCGAAACAATGAACGGATATCACGTGCCGTATGATTACGGTGGTCTGAGCTATTATGCATGGTCAAACCCTCATCCGTACACTGGCGAGCCTGATGCCTATCAATTCCTTAGTCAAGACATCGGGATTATCTCTGGTCTTGGAAAGGGTGTGATAATATCTGAGTACTCGTTCCCGAATTCGGATCCTTCGACGAACGCAGCTTTCGGTCCGCCCTCTTGGACAGTTCCCGTGCCCGGCTATCCTTTCACACCGCAAGGACAGTTTAATTGGGCACGTAGTTTCGTCACAAACATGAGCGAGGATCGGAGAGTAGACATGGTCTTCTACTTCTATCCTGACGCGTACGACATCGATCCTCAGACTGCACTGTTCTACAACGACACGACGTCAATGCCTGCCCTAGGTGCCTTTGCCAATCTTCCGCCTGCCACAAGCATAACCACTACCACCACAGTTTCAACAACTACCCGATCCAGTTTGTCTTCAACCCAAACAGGCACATCCAGCTTTGCTCCTTTGTCCACAAACAATCCTAGCTCTTCGAGCGAAGGTGTTCCAGAGTTCCCGTTCCAGACATTGCTTGCCGTAGTCGTTCCGATGGTGATTGTCTTAGCATATCTAGCGATTAGACAACGCCTAGCGGATAAGTAGCAGGCACAAGATCCGGTGGCTCACGAAGACGCTGACCGGCTTGCCTTCAACGTCACGCGTAGATCCAAAGCAGTGTGGGGCCGTGGCCGGGATTCGAGCCCGCATCTGAGGCCTTTCAACAAAGAAGGCGCCGGCGAAGCAAGTGCCCCCGGCCGTTGTTTCACGGGTGCTCATATATCGAAGTCCCGATGACGGGGGCATGAGCCTGAGAATGCATCCAAAACCCAGGACTCGAACCGAGTTCGGGTCCGATTCTGGCATGGTGTACCAATCGACGTCGACCGTCGCCGCTTTGTTCTCTTGACCAACGAAGCTCTCAACGGTTGAATCGCTGGTCGATGATGACTGTTGCCGCGCCCGTTCGGAATTCTACTTCTGGAGAACCAATGTCTTAATGTAGCCATTGCAGAGGTCTGCGATCGATGTCATCCCTCCCGTATTCAAAGAATGAAGGGCTGAATCTGGTCCCAAGGTACTACTTCCTCACGAAGGGAGTAGGGCGCCACAAGGAGCACCTTCAATCATTCGAGGCCGCGCTCAGGGATGCGGGCATAAGCCAACACAACCTGGTCACAGTCTCGAGCATAATCCCCCCAAAATGCAGCAAGATAACGCGTGAACAAGGAATGTCGATGCTAAAGCCCGGACAGATAGTCTTTCTCGTGATGGCGCGAAATTCGACAAATGAAGACCACCGTCTGGTCGCGGCTTCAATCGGTCTGGCCATACCGTCAAACCCGGATGAAGCCGGTTACCTCTCGGAGCACCACTCGTTCGGCGAGACCGACGAGGTGGCTGGAGATTACTCTGAGGACCTGGCGGCTTCGATGCTCGCCTCCACCATGGGCATACCATTCGACGTCAACGCCGCCTGGGACGAAAGAGAGCAGCTCTTCAAGGCCTCAGGAAAGATCATTCGGACGACCAACGACACGCAGTCAGCGGTTGGGGACAAGGGGGTGTGGACCTCGGTTGTCGCAGCGGCAGTATTCGTTCTTTGAAGCAGCGAGAGGACCCACGACGGTCGATCATGGCCTCTGAACCTTCTCGAACCCTTATGGAGCGGCGGCTCCCGGGAAGGAGGTCGAGAACTTGACCGAAGGAGCAGCTAGCATCGCAGTCTTTGGTGCAACCGGACGGACGGGTCGCCTGCTGCTGGCACAGGCGGTGGCCAGAGGGCTAAGGGTCACCGCGTTCGCCCGAGACCAGTCGAGGTTGAGAGATCTAGCGGGAAAGGTCACGGCCGTGGAGGGGGGAGTCTCCGACCTGGCTGCTGTTGAACGGGCTGTAACAGGCAGGGATGCCGTCCTGAGCGCTCTGGGGCACGTGAGGGGTTCACCATCGGACCTCCTGGCGTCCTCCGTCTCGAACGTTGTGGAGGCCATGGGGAAAAGTGGTGTCAGACGGCTGGTCGTCCTGACGAACACTGCGGTCGAGGATCCGTCCGACAAACCCCCGGTCATACACAGGATTCTTCGGGGGACGCTGGTGCTCGCAAATGGGGAGATGTTGAAGGACAGTCTGAGGGAGGCTGAAATCATCGCCCGAAGCGGACTCGACTGGACGATAGTGAGGGCACCCTTGCTAACGGACGGACCCCTGACCGGAAGATATAGAGTCGGGCCGCTCACAAGCGGGACGCCACTGAGGGTATCGAGGGCTGACGTCGCGCACTTCATGCTCTCGTGCGTGACTCGCGGAGACTATGTGGGTCAGAGGCCGGTCGTCAGCGGCCGTGGTTAGATTGGGCGGACAGTTGGTCTTCGTCGTCCACAAGCACAGAGCCACTTCGCTCCACTATGACTTCCGGTTGGAGATAGATGGGGTGATGCCTTCCTGGTCCATCCCGAAAGGGCCGTCCCTCGACAGCGGTGTGAGACGGCTCGCAATTCCGGCCGGCGACCACACACTCGAGTACAGGCACTTCGAAGGGGTCATCCGGAAGGGCGGGTACGGCGCTGGTCCAGTCATGATTTGGGACGAGGGTACATACAACCCCGAGGTCGAGAAGAGCAAAGGCGTTCGGGACGAAATCACGGAGCGGGAAGAGGCGGGTGAGGTCGCGCTGACGAGCCTGCACGAAGGGAATCTCAAGTTCCGTCTCTACGGGAAGAAGCTCCAAGGGTCCTTCGCCCTTGTTCGGACCTCAGGGTACGGGGGATTAAGGGAAACTTGGCTCCTGATCAAACACAGGGATGAGTACTCGAGGGAAGGATACGACGCCAATGACTACGACTACTCAGCCGTGAGCGGCCTTTCGATGGCTGAGATAGGCGGACAAGAGCAGGCGACTGCAGGATGAATTCGGTCTCGGTCGGGTCAGCGAACGTAGACTGCTGAGAACTTCGCGTAGGCCTCGTCGAAATGCATCTGCTTGGGGGGGGACTTGAAACCGTAGGCGCAGATCTCGTTGACCGTCCCCAGCTTGCCGGTCTTCAGCGAGCGGTGGGTAGCCCTGATGACGTCGAGAAGGATGTTTCCCGCGTTCGCCCCGTCGGCAGAGCGCAGGTAGACGTCCACAGAAATCCCGGAATCCATGAAACCGCTGCCGTCGAACCAGAAGTAGCTGGTCCGGTCGTTGCCCATGTAGTCGACGTAGTCGGTGGTCCCTGCGATCGTCTCGAACTGATATGGAACTTCGGCGGCCACCGAAGTAGTCTTGACAGCACGCTTCGCCATCTTGATGACCTCGTCTATGGTGTTGAGCGTCTCTGAGCCCCCTCCCACATCCAGCTGGTAGCTCTTCGACACCTTGACCCCCCTCTTCACCATCAGACCGAGGAGACCTTTGTGAAAGACGGTCCCCCCGAATTGACTCATGAGGTCGTCGCCGATCAGAGGGAGCTTGGCCTTCGTGAAGCTGGCGACCAGCTTCCCGTTCCTCTGGAGGAGAGACGGAGTGCAGTTAATGAACGCCGAGCCGGCATCTAGGGCTGCGAGTGCGTACTCTTCGGCCGAGGCGTCCGTCCCAGATGAAATCAGGTTGACCAGAATCTCCGCTCCGGACTTCTCGAGCAGAGTTGAGACCTCAGCCCTGTTGGAGCTTGAGAGCTTCGCCTCTCTCAGGTGAGGGGCCACGTCCCCCTTCGAAATCCCTGGGGCGACCTTGACCCCTCCCCGAGACAGGTCAGTGTATCTCTTGGCCACGTTGGGGGGTGCGAACGCCGCCTTTCCGACCGGGAGGCCTACCTTTCGCGAGTCTATGTCGAAGGCTGCCACAAGTTCTATGTCTCTCGCCTTCAGCCCGGCGATGTTCGGGTGCCAGAGGCCTTTGGTCTCGTGACCAGAGTAGTAATGGAGGCCCTGGACAAAGACTGCGGCGCAATTCCCGACTCCGGCTATTGCGATCTTGACTGCCATTCAGCTCACTTGAACTTTGAGAACGCAGCCAGGAGCCCCACTACGACCAGGAGAAGCCCAAGCGCATAATTCACGACAATGATTTCAGGGGCAACGCCCACTGCTGTCGCGTTGCTGTAGCTCAGGTAGATCAAGGCGACCCCGAAGGCCAGACTGACGAGACCGACCCCCCTGATCAGTGCGTCTACCCTTGACTGCTGGGCAGTGAACGTCATTGTAGTCTCTCCGGGCAGAACCCGATGGGTATTTAGAAGTTCTTTGAGCGCGCTCGACCTGTGTCAGCCGAGAGAGTGATAGAGGAGCTGAGATCAAAGTCCAACCCCACTGCGCTCGCGGGCATGGCCCGATACGGCATATCCACTGGCAGCGCTCTCGGCATCTCGGTTCCTACCCTGAGGTCGATGGCAAAGAAGCTGGGAAGAGACCATCGGCTCGCCCAAGAGCTCTGGGGATCCGGCATCCACGAGGCGAGAATCCTGGCTGCCATGGTGGACGACCCCGCCAAGGTGACTGAGAAGCAGATGGAGAGCTGGGTCGCCGATTTCGACTCGTGGGACGTCTGCGACTGCTGCTGTGGGAACCTCTTCGACAAGACGGCGCCCGCCTATTCGAAGGCGCTCGAATGGTCCGGGCGCGAACGGGAGTTCGTGAAGAGGGCCGGGTTCGTGTTGATGGCCGAGCTCGCAGTCCGCGACAAGAAAGCACCCGACGAATCATTCCTCCAGTTCTTTGACGCGATCGAAGGGGGAACCACGGATGGGAGGAACTTCGTGAAGAAGGCGGTCAACTGGGCGCTCCGCCAGATAGGGAAACGCAACGCGAGGCTGAACCGCGAAGCGCTCGGACTGGCGCGCCGCATCTCAAAGATGGACAGCAGCGGCGCCAGGTGGGTTGCGTCGGACGCGACCAGGGAACTGCGGAGCGAAGCCGTGCAGAAAAAGCTCAGGCGCTCTTCATGAGCTGCAGCTTGTCTGGAAGATAAGTGTCGACTATGTAGCTGAGTCCGTATCTCGCGAAGGCCTCCTGTTCGCTCTTCTTCTTTATCTTCAGGAATGTGTCCAGCTCGTTGTGCCACATCTTCTCGGTGTAGCGAGGGTCAGCCTTCAGTTCGTAGAGGCGCTTGATGTCAACCTCTGTCAGCTTGTCAGACGGCAACTTGTACTTGACGATGTCAGATGCCCAGACCCCGAGCCACACTGCGTCCGGGGTAGTCAATTCCCTCAGGTGGGCGGCGTTGGCCGAATTGTGCAGCAGCAACCCTGAGCGACCTCCGATGAACCGCTCCACCCCTGGGATCGAGAGATCGTAGACATACTCGTCCACCTGTTCGGTCGGCTCAATCGTGGAGACCGGGTCAAAAGCTAGATCACTGCGGGCAAGCGCGAGCACCCCTTCTGTCGCCTCGAGGACTGGCGCGGGCGCCCTCCTTTTGTCGCATGATAGGATATGCTCGAGGGTCAGGGTTGCACTCTGGCGGTTGATGCCCCCCTCCCTTCCCTGAGCCTTGATTTCACAGAGCCTCCGGTACGTATAGCGGCTCCTAAGGTGATGGTAGTTGTGCCTGCCGATTTCTTCTTTGAGAGAAATCAGCCCGCTGGCGACCATCGGGAAGGCCTTTGGCAAGAGGTATGAACTGGTCTTGATCGACTCCAACCGCCCAAGGACGAACGCGGCGTCCTCCTGATGAAGAATGACGGAAGTCATCTTTTCGACTTCCGACTTGCCCGAGATAATTACTGAACACCCGCCGTTCCCGATTGAAGGAATGACTCCGATGAGTGTGAGTAGGTAGGCGATTTCGGAAATCAGCCTTGGGTTCTTCATCTTCCAGCACAATCCCCCGCTGTTAGTGACGTAACCATCGCCAAAACACCCTCGGAGGTATTCCGTCACGTACCCCCTCTTTGCAGATAGGATGACGCTCGGGACCTGCTTGTGGGCGAAGCCGGTTCCCGCCAGATTGGCGAAGAGCAGGGCAATCGGGACCGAGGAGAGACTGAGAGTTACGGCGTGCCCAGCTTCATCCACCGTCGTCGAAACATGGCAGCCGGGAAAGACGGTCTGGAAGCAGTTCAGCGCGTCTTCCACCACATCGCTCTCTTCGATGTTGAAGCAGAGATGGATAGAATGCGGGTAGCCCCTCGTCCTCCCGACCCAGCCTTCCGCGGTGTAGTAACCAAGCAACCGAGCGAACTCTTTGGTCAGCCAGATTATCGAGGGGCAGGGGTTTCTCTTGTCTCCTTTGCCGGACTTCGAAACGATGAACGAGAGCCCCGGGGACTGGCCGAGATGAGGTGCCATGACGGTGAAGGTCGAGGAGTCCAGCCTCCGCCTCCTATGGTATTTCGATGACGTGTCGTTTCTCATCAGGTACATGCTGACCTTCGAAGCCTCGGGCATGCCTGAGAGCATCCTCGCTACGTCTATCATAACGGTGGGGATCCTTTCGATGCTGGCATCCCTCGAGATCACGAGAAGGTCGCGTTCTTTGAGTTCAGCGGTAGGCACTGAGGTGATTCTCTTGTTTCTAAGGACAAAGACGCTGTGATTTGGCGTCACGGTCGCCGACCTTCCGCTGTCGGTGACCAGACGGTAGAGCTTGCCAACGTGCCTGTGCCTGATGACGGAGGCAATCTGGGCGAAGCGGACCTTGTTGGAGTCGTCTACTGTGAGCGCCTCGTAGGGAACGGCAAATGTGACATCGTTACCCAACGAATCAATCATGCGCCCGTAATATTCCAGACATTCGTCAACGAATTCACCAATCGGTCTAACTTGGATGCGGCCGCTGCCATCCCTCACGACCACGGGCTCGTCTCTCCTCACGGACCCGCTCCTGATCACCATCGCTATGTGAGCCCCCCAAGGGTCGGCGTCGCACAGGATGCCTATCGGGAGGCCCAGTTCCTGATTCATGCGCCTCAACAGGTACCTCGTTGACCGGGGAGGCTGTCCGGCTGTGTTCACAAGAATCGCCTTGTACTTCTTGTGGACCTGCTCTTCCACGAACCTAGTAAAGAGACCCCCCTTCTCAATCGCAAGGACCATCTCTGCATCTGTGTCAACGAACTCTGCGGTCGTAAGGGCGGGCCCGATCATCACTCCGTCCGGGTGGGATGAGAGGTCGAGTTTCTTCCCTTCGTATCCCGGGACTGTGTACTCAATGGTCATGTTCCCGAATATGGCGCTCCTCTCTTCGGGGTAGATGTTCATCCCCTCCCTGGCCATCTGCATCAGCACCTCGAGGTCGGTGATGAGCTCGTCGGACTCGGCCTGGTCGACGAATTCAACATCGAAGGCCTGGGCCGAGTAGTAGACATCCCTCAGGGTCGAGGTCCGCTTCTCGTCAACAAGCTTCTTCGCGAAGTAGGCGAGCCAGAGGAGCTGGGTGAACGGCCGGATGTGCTTGATGTTCCCCGAGGAGCGCTTCACCGAGGCCTTCCCGAGCACGAACTGCTGCAGCTTGCGGTCGTACACTATGTTTCGGACCGACCTGCTCGAGAGAGTGAAGCTCGGGAACCTACCCTCGTCTAGGTCATTGTAGACATTGGTGCCCAGATGCTTCAGCTGGGCCTGGGCGCTCGTCTTCCTAGCTTCCGCCGTACTCGTCGATTTTCTTTTGCTCAATCCCCGTCTTCTCCTCTCCACCCGTCACAGGGGCGGCCGCCTCGTCCCCCATCGTACCTTCCTCTTCTGCCTCCGATTCTTTGGTCTGCACCTCCGTCTCCCCTTTCCCCACGAGTGCCTGATACCTCGGCTCTCTCTTCTGTTCTGCAAGTTCGGTGCAGAACTTCGCTATGAGAGGGAGGTACTTGCCGTAGATGTTCATCTTCCTCTGCACAGCCTCCATGCTCCCCTTCCTGGATAGGAAGACGCCCAGCCGCCGCAACGCCTCCCTGGTGGCGTTCTTGATCTCCCTCTCTATCTCCGGCCTGTCTGCGATGTACTCCTTTCCCACAGTCTTGTAAGGAATCTTCGTGCTGCAGATGTGTGTTATTACCGCGACCGGGGCGTCCTGGGGGACGTGGTACCTCCGCCAGTCCACCTCCTCGTTGAGCACTTTGAAAGAAACATCGCTGCTTTCGTCATAGAGAAGCGGGATGCGGTTAGCGTATCTGAAGAGCTTCACCCCTGGCTGAAGGACTTTTCCTCCGTAGGCCACCCCGGCCTCCACGAGGAAGGGGAACCCGGAATAGGACGAGGGAGGTCTGGAGACGACAGTCGAGAACTCTGGTTTGAGCTCCTTGTTAATCCCTGCGAGGAGTATCTCCTCTCCCACTGGGGAGAGGCAGGTGGCGTCCGGCTGCAGGAAGTCAGGGAACCGCTGCAACGCGTCAACGACCGCAACGATCTGGGTGTTGGAGAGTCTCTTGGGGGGCAGCTTGGGGCTTATCCCGGCGAACTCGAGGAACTTCGTGGCGATCTTGTCCCCGACCCTGTGGAAGTGGGTGACCATGAAGGATTTCATGTCGTGCTCTTCGGAGAGTTTGATTATGCGCTTGAACGCTTCGACGTCGATCCCGTGCGGGTGCGGCAACGTTTCCTTTGGTGGAGGGGGCATCGCGCTCGTGACACGCTCGTAGAAGGTCACCTGGCCTTGTGGGTCGACGAAGGTTATGTTGGCGTAGCTCGCGACGAGAGCCGTCTGTTTGAAGTAGTCGGTAATCTTCTGGGATGCACGGAGGTAGTCCCCCTCAAGGGTGAGGTCCACCTTGGTCCCGGTGGTGCCGTCTGCATCGCTGGAGAACCGCTTTAGTACGACTGGCCTGTTCTCGCCTATGTCTATCATCATCTGGAAGCCGTACTGCTTCTTTCCTTCGGGAGAGGTGGTTACCGTCACCGGCCTGTTGGTGGTAATCTGGCCGTAGAGGATGGCCATCGTCCCTCCCATCCCGAACATCCCCCTCGACTGTCGGAGGACGTATTTCGAGCCGTAGAAGACCTTCCCGAACGCGCTGGGGACGTGCTGCGGCGCGACTCCCGGCCCGTTGTCTCTGACGGTCAGCCTGTACGGCTTCGGGTCCGGGGCGTCAGGGTTGGTCCCCTCGGAGATCAGCCTCACGTAGACGTTCGGGGTTATCCCAGAGAGCTCGCAGGCGTCGAAGGAGTTCTCCACGAGCTCACGTACGGTCATGTAGAGAGCGCGCGCAGGGTTGGTGAACCCGGCGAGGTCGCGGTTGCGGTAGAAAAAACTCAGATGGACTAATCTCAGCGAATGTAGCCATCTAGTTCACCACCTCCGAAACCTCATCGTACCACCCATTCAGTCTAGATAGAGTTTGCTCACGTGTGGCGCAATCTGCGAAGGAACCTCGTAATCCGTGACTCCGTGAATTCCGTTGCTCTTCGTAGATCCGCTTACAAAGGCCAGAAAGGACGAACTTCTGCTTTCCATACCAGGTAGAAGATCCAGCTCTTTTTCTCACCACCATAACCCCTCGTGAGAAGCCGACTAAATCGACGAACCTCAGAATGTCTTTCTTGGCTCCTATGTTTACGCAATCAGTGCATCTACGGGAAGAAATCCCCAGTTTTGTCAGCATTAGTGATAGCTGTTCGGCAAACCTAGTGCTCGTAGTAGCCAAGACAACCCTACACTCAACTGTAAAGTTCCTTGGAGCTTTGCGTAGTGAAATAATCATCGAACCTTCAGTATCTGCAACGTGTCTAAGCACTTCCCGGCATAGATTTGTGTCTTTCATGACATAGTCTAGCGCGGCGTCCGAGAACGACTCGCCAACCAAGAACGAGCCCAGGTCTTCTGCTATTTCTACACTTGACAATCTGGAATTGATTCCATTGGTGCCTATTCTTACCCTGCCATAGGTATTTTTCACGAGTGTTGTGAAAACCCTGTGAAGTTGGTCTTGGGTGTTGGTGAATCCAATTGAGGTCTTGTTGAGGTATCCCTCGGTGATAACTGAAGTCAACAGAAGAGCCTTGGCGTCCGTCAACTGGCCCTTCGAATTTACATGATATTTCGTGAACTGGGAGGCCCAATCAGGATGCCGGCCACGGTAGGCGATTGATGCCTCTTTCTTTGTGCGGAATGAAGTCCCATCTACGCTTAGATGATTCCTCACCATTGTGTAAGATTTGCCTATGGTTTGAGCAATTTCGTTTATCGAGAGTCCCGTGCGATACAACTCTCCCAGTTCGGATTGGTCAATCTGGCGAATCGTCTGGGATGTGCTCAGCAATTCCAACCCACTACCCTCTGAACCACTGACCAAGCCCATTTCTCACAAATCCGGTTCCTGATTCTTCCCGCTCCACACGTATCGTTTCAAATCGGATATATGCTAGTCCTCTAGTTTCCTCAGCTTCTCTGCGATTGTTTCCGGGGAGGTACCTTCCCAGAGGAACATCCGCTCCATCTTGCTCTTTGTGCGGGCCTTCTGCAGGGCGTTGTAGACCGTCTTGTGCTGACTCCCAGACGCGAGCTGCCTTACGGCTTCCGACGCCAGTTGAACCTCCTGTGCTTCGCCTATTATTGCGACCGTTCTGCCATAGACGGAAAGATGGCACTTGGTCAGCTCCTCGATCACGCGCCTCGACTTGCCCTTCAACCCGATCACGCGCCCTTTGATCCGGTCGAGTGAGTTGGTGCTCCTTCCGGCGTAGTCGCGGAGGTCTATCACCTCGAAGGCCGTCCCTCCGTCAATGAGGCGTTTCGCCCGCTGGGGCGAGAAACCACGACCAATCGCTTCGATCACCCTTAGCGCAGTGAATGGGTCAGCCCCCGAAATAGAGTTGGACTTCACAGTGACCAGACCTTCCTTGCTGTCGACGCTAAGCTGGACCCCGAGCTCTTCCTCGAGGACCCGCTTTGTCCCCCCCTCTCTGCCTATGACTGCGCCCACCCTTTCCACCGGAATCCTTACCGCCTGTTCGAAACTCATGATGTGAACTCCTCCATCCAAGAATCGGCGTCTCTGTCAGAGATGCCCCTCTTCCTAAAGAACCTAACCATGTTGGAGATGTCTCGTCTCAGAAACTCGTCTGCATTGGGATGAGACACCAGGACTGCTGAGCCCATGTCGAAGAGCACCCTCTGGTCCCCGCTTTTGAATATGTTGAACTCCGAAAGGTCGGCGTGGACGAGCTTCGCCTTGTCGTGCAGGTTTCCGATGGTTTCGAAGGTCCAATCGTAGTCCCCGCGGTCGACCTCGGTTTCAGCGAATGTCGGAGCGGGGTCGGGAGGCTCTCCAATGTACTCCATGACGAGTATGTTCTTGAAGACTGCGAACGGCTTGGGGACCCGCACCCCCACGGAATCTGCTAGCTGGAGGTTCTTGAACTCCTTGCGGACCCAGAGATAGATCACCTCCCTTGAATTAGAGGGGAGCTTCCCGAACCTTCTGTCCCCCAGCACGTATCCGATCCGCTTCTTGAATCCCGCGGTCGAGGTGAGATAGATTTTCACTGCCACTGGCCGTCCCCCCTGGTCCACACCGTGGTAGACCCGCGCCTCTTTGCCGGAGTTCACGACCCCGTTCAAGTAAGCGAGGTCCTTCCGGCTCACGAGTTCCTCCACCGCGAGGAGGGTCACGCGGTCGAAGACCTCTTCGATGGATTTCCGCTGGTCAGAGTCTCTTCTGAGGAACCGGTTCTCCCGCTCGGAGCGCAGGAGCCTCTCCTGCATCTTCCTGGACCCTTCCCTTTCGGCCACGCGGGGGCTTGATTGGCGGAGAACTTAAGAAATTCATGGCGAAAGCAGGATCTCCCTTGCTCTCCTCCTCTCGTGCCTCATCAATTTCGGCGGGGCGAGGATGAGACGCTCAAGCTCTTCCAAATCCCTCAACGCCTTGGAGGTCTTGACCCTGCCCTTGAAGAACTTGACGAACATAGCGCTTTCTTCAATCGGAAGTTGGAGATTGTAACCACTACTCATGCGTGATATTGGGCATTTCTTGAACCCTAGTTCTCTCCGCAACACCTCGCTAATCTCTTCGAGTGGCCTTCGGTCTTTCTGACTGAACAATATCTTCTTGTGCATTCGTCCGACGGACCCTTCGGTCTCATACCAATTCTCCACGTCCTGCAGATCCCACTTCCTCTGATTAGGTTCACGCATCAGTCCTTCCTCCAATTCGAAATCAACGCTGACGATATAAGCCCCCCGTAGACCTGTGGCACTGGCGAATATTACACGCCGGTTAACCCTCAGACTTTGGTTTCCACTGCGTTGACGGAACGAGACGTCGATATCTGAGCGGGGTCGGGGTGAGATGAGGGTTTGGCGAGACGACTGCGGCGTTTTTGTGCGATGATTTCGACGCAACCTCTAACAGAACAGGTCCTTCCCAGAAAGTTCTTTGTTACGCCGGAGTTTCCCTTAAATCGGGGAGGGCCGAGCGCCAGGCCTCAGCATTCGTGGCTGGGAGGATATCCGATTGTCAGATGGGAAAGCACCAGTGGATGAAGACCAAGTAGGTGAAGCAGAGGCAGCGTCATCTCAAGACTTGTTGATTCAAGAAAAGAAGAGAAGCGAGGAACTCCTGACTAGACTGAAGTACATGCAGGCGGACTTCGAGAACTATCGCAAGAGGACCGAGAAGGAGCTGAAGGAGGCGGGGAACTCCTCCCTGAGGGGGCTCGTAGTAACCCTCCTCAGCGTCCACGACGAGCTGCAGTTGGCTGTCGAAAACGCGCGGAGAGGGGGGCACGGAGACGAGCTGGTTGAAGGGGTGGAGATGGTCCAGAAGAAGCTGGCCTCCGCTCTCATGGCCGCCGGCCTCGAAAGAATCGACTGCGTCTCGAAGCCGTTCGACCCGTCGCTCCATGAAGCGGTCGAGAAGGTGCAGGGCACCTTGCCGGGAGAGGATACGGTTCTGGAAGAGATCCGGCCGGGCTACCTTTTCAGGGGGCGGGTGGTCAGACCGAGCATGGTAAAGGTTGAATTGGCCTTGAAGACGAAGGGTGAGCAGGAGGAGAAGGCGAATGAGTAGTGCAAGAGAGAAGATCCTAGGCATCGACCTGGGGACGACGAACTCGGCCGCTGCTGTGATTGAAGGAGGGAGACCGGTGGTCATCCCGAGCGCCGAGGGAGCCACCCCGGCGGGGAAGATGTTCCCGTCTGTTGTAGCATTCACCCAAGACGGCCAGCTGCTGGTCGGCGAGCCTGCAAGACGGCAGGTCGTGACCAATCCCGATGGGACTGTCTTCGAGATAAAGCGGAAGATGGGGACTGACTACAGGGTCAGGGCCTTTGGGAAGGACTACTCCCCGGAGCAGGTCAGCTCCTTCATCCTGCAGAAGATCAAACACGACGCCGATGTCTTCCTCGGGTACCCGACGAAGAAGGCTGTGATTACGGTCCCGGCGCACTTCAACGACAATCAGCGGCAGGCGACCAAGGACGCAGGAGAAATCGCCGGACTGGATGTCGTCAGGATAATCAACGAGCCTACGGCCGCATCCCTGGCCTATGGGCTAGACAAGTCGGAGAAGGAGATGAAGATACTGGTCTTCAGCTTCGGTGGCGGCACGCACGATTCCACAATCATGGAGTTCGGGCAGGGGGTCTTCCAAGTCTTGGCTACCTCGGGGGACACGCAGACAGGGGGGACCGACGTCGACAATGCGGTGATTGAACTCCTGCTGCAGGATTTCCGCTCAAGGACTGGGATCGACCTCAGGAATGACAGGACCGCGATGGCGAGGCTGAAGGAAGCCTCGGAGAAGGCCAAGATCGAGCTCTCCAACCTGATCTCCACAGACATCGACCTCCCCTTCATCGCATCTGATTCGACCGGGCCGAAGAACCTGCACTATACCCTGACGAGGACCAAGCTGGAGGAGGTCGCGAAGCCGATCGTCTCGAGGACTGAGGAGACTATCAGGAAGGTCATGAACGACGCCAAGCTTTCGCAGTCCCAGATCGACAAAGTGATCCTCATAGGCGGGATGACGAGGATGCCCCTCGTCAGGAAGTTCGTTGAGGACGTCGTCGGCAAGCCCGCGGAGAGAGGGGTGGACCCGATGGAGGCGGTCGCAATCGGCGCCGCCATTCAAGGGGCTGTGCTCGCCGGTGAAATCAAGGACATACTTCTGCTCGATGTCACTCCGCTTTCACTCGGGGTCGAGACCCTCGGCGGCATCACCGAGCATCTCATTGAGAAGAACGCGACGATACCCACCAAGAGGAGCAAGGTCTTCACCACTGCGGCCGACTTCCAGACCGCTGTCACCATCCACGTTGTCCAGGGCGAACGGCCGATGGCGGCCGACAACGTCTCGCTGGGCATGTTCAACCTTGCGGGGATACCCCCGTCCCCTCGGGGAGTCCCTCAGATCGAGGTCACGTTCGACATCGACGCCAACGGGATCTTGACAGTCGGCGCCAAGGACTTGGGGACAGGGAAGGAGAACAAGATTACGATTACGTCTTCGACGAAGCTCTCCAAGGAGGAGAAGGAGCGCCTGATCAAGGACTCGGAGTCGTTCGCCGAGCAGGACAAGAAGAAGCGGGAGGAGGCCGAGTTAAGGAATGAGGCGGATTCAATCCTCTACACCACAGAGCGGACGAAGCGGGATTTGGAGGGGAAGGTGGACAAGGCGAACCTCGACCGCCTGGATGCTGCGGTCCAAGAACTGAGGAAGGCAATGGAAGGGAGGGACTTGGCAGTCCTCAGGGAGAAGAACGAATCGTTGAAGAAGGTGCTGCAGGAGGTCGGGGCGTCGCTCTACCAGCAGCCGCAGAAGCAAGCCCCAACAGGAGGGCAGCCGGGGCAGGAAGGGCCGAACGTCAGCGACGCAGACTACAAAGTGGTCGACGAAGGAAAGTAGGAGCGGCGGTGAATGGCGGCCAAGGACTATTACGAAGTACTCGGAGTCCGAAAGGACGCCTCGAAGGACGATATCAAAGACGCATACAGGAAGCTTGCCCTGCAGTTCCACCCTGACAGGAACAAGTCCCCCGAGGCAGAGGCGAAGTTCAAGGAAGTCACAGAGGCGTACGCAGTCCTTTCAGACGACGAGAAGAGGCAGCAGTACGACGCGTACGGAAAGGCGGGGGTCTACCAGAGGTACAGCCCCGAGGAGATTTTCAGGGGCGCAAACTTCGGAGATGTCTTTCGAGACATGGGCTTCGGGGGGTTCGACGACATATTCGCCCAGTTCTTCGGGGGAGCGCAGGGGGGCCGGAGGACCAGGGGGGAGGACCTGACATACCACCTCCATCTCAACCTGGAAGACGTAGTCGCGGATTCGTCCCGGGAGATCGAAGTGCCGAGAACCGAAGTCTGCGGAACCTGCAACGGGAGCGGCGCTAGGCCTGGGACATCACCCCACGCATGCGGCAACTGCGGTGGCACCGGCCAGGTCCAGAAGGTCCAGTCGACCGGGTTTGCGAGGCTGGTCAGGGTAACGACCTGCGGCAAGTGCGGGGGAAGGGGGTACGTAGTCGACGCGCCGTGCAAAGATTGCAGGGGAAGAGG